>CAYZQG010000075.1:0-8059 GCA_964480685.1 uncultured Lentimicrobiaceae bacterium | reverse complement strand
TTAGCCGATAATTTATATAAATTAGGCGATTTTGAAAGTGCCTTATTGTCGTTTCAAAAATCTATTGACGAAAATCCTCGTTTTTCCTTATCCTATGCCGGAAAAGCCATTACCTATTCCGCCATGGATCAATATGATCCTGCCGTTGAATGTATGCAAAAAGCCATTGATTTAGATCAAAATAATGCCGAATATTGGTTGCTCATAGGTGAATATCTTTGCGATGCCGAACGCGATGATGAAGCCGAAATTACCTTTCAATTCTTAGCTGAACGGTTCCCCAAAGAACATGATACCTGGTTGAGTTATTCCAATTTTTATGTTTTGAATGATGAATTAGATCAAGCTATTAATGTTTTATTTAGAGGTATTGAAATACAACAAGATAATATTTCTTATCTGTATCGTATGGCAAACTATTTCTTTATGAAAGAAGATATTTTACAAGCATTGTCTTACCTGCAATTAGCCTATTCGTCCGAACCGGATTTGTTAAATGAATTTTTAGAATATGACGATAACCTATATAATATCCCGGAAGTAATTGATTTCTTAGCAAATATAAAAAATAATATATAATGAAAAAAGTTTTAATATGTTTTTTTGTCCTGATGATATATACCCATATCAAAGCTCAAAATGTTGATTCCCTAGCATTAACTACAAATTCTTCCGTTGAAATAAAAACCGAAGAAAGTTCAACCGTTTCTAAAGTAGTTGATTGGTATATGCATAATCTTAATTATTTCTCAATTACCGTTTTAATGACTGTCGAAAGTTCGTTTATCCCTTTTCCGTCTGAAGTTGTTATTCCACCGGCTGCTTATGCTGCTTGTAATGAAAATAATGCAAGTCTTTATATTACAGATTATAAATGGATTAATATTTTTATTTTAATTCTATTCGGTACTCTTGGTGCGTTGATTGGAGCGTTTATAAATTACTATTTGGCATTGTATCTTGGTAGACCGATAATTTATAAATTTGCCGATAGTCGAGTAGGTCGTTTCTTATTATTAGACAGTTCAAAGATAAAAAAAGCCGAAGATTATTTTATTAAACACGGTAATATTTCTACTTTTATCGGACGATTGGTGCCGGGTATTCGTCAGTTGATTTCCATTCCTGCCGGTTTATCAAAAATGAAAATGAAACCTTTTGTTTTTTATACGTGTTTAGGAGCATTTATTTGGAATTCCATATTAGCTATTCTTGGTTATATAGCTCACGGACAACAAGATGTTATTAATGAATACAGCGATGAGTTGTCATACATCCTGCTTGGTTTGGGTATTCTTCTTGTTGTTTATTTGGTTTATCAAGGTTTAAAAAAGAAAAAAAATAAATCCGTTGCATAAAGAATACGGCATCATCGGGAAATCGTTAGTACATTCTTTTTCACAACAATATTTCCAAACTAAATTTGAGAAAGAGCATGTAAAAGAGGCTTCTTATCAATTGTTTCCCCTGCAATCGTTGAATGAATTTCGTGCATTAATAGATAACAACAAAACCTTGTTTGGACTCAATGTAACAATCCCATACAAAGAGAGTATCGTAAAATATTTAGACAATGTTGACGATGTTGCTCAAGAAGTAGGAGCAGTGAATACTATTAAAATTATACGAGAAAATAATCAATGTATTACAATGGGATATAATACCGATGTGATTGGTTTTGAATCCATAATAAACAACTATTCTATTTCCTCGTTTCGCTCGGCTTTGATATTGGGAACGGGAGGAGCCGCCAAAGCAGTGGCGTATGTGTTAAAAAAAAATGGTATTTCTTATCGTTTTATTTCCCGACAAATTAAGGAAAATTCATTAACATTTAAACAATTAAATGAAGAGATTGTAAAACAATCATCCTTGATTATCCATTGTACACCCATAGGAATGTTTCCTGCCGTTGATGATTTTCCCGATATCCCATATCATGCTTTAACCCCTAAACATATAGTTATAGATTTGATTTATAATCCATCTGAAACAATATTTTTAAAGAAAGCAAAAATGCAAGGCGCAAGTATTGAAAACGGCTATGCGATGCTTTGTTGTCAAGCCGAAGCTTCGTGGAATATTTGGAATACGAAATAATATTATTTTTTTTTATATCTTTGCAAAAAAAAAAGGAGGTAGCTGAAAATCCAATAAAGAGTAAGCCAAATAAGTAAACGTAATAATATGAAACGAATCGTTATTTTTTTATTAATGGTAGCAGCAAATTATCAATTATTTTCACAATGTGCCGATACTTCAAATATTTACACATTTATATACAACGGTAAAACCTACGAAATTGTGAAAGAGCTTAAAACATGGAGTCAAGCGGCTGCTTGTGCCGTTGAACGTGGTGGTTATTTGGTCGAAATCAACGACAGTAATGAGAATAATGCCATTTTTAATGCCATCATTAACGGAGCCGGAATTTCTACCACCTATACGTATGCCGTAGATGGTGGCGGTACAGCTTATATTTGGATTGGAGCCAACGACCTGCAAACCGAAGGTAACTGGATGTGGGATGGAAATAATGATAATTCAGGCACTCAATTTTGGACAGGACAAGGTGTTGCCGGAAACGGTGGTGGTACTGCCGTTGGAAATGCTTACAATAATTGGGGTGGCACAAGTACCGGTACAGCCAACGAACCCGATAATTTCGACGGCTCACAAGATAACGCAGCGATTGCCTTAGCCGGTTGGCCAGCAGGCACAACCATACTAGGTATAGGTTCCGAATGGAATGATATTAATGGAAGTAATCAATTGTATTATATAATCGAAAAAAATCCGTCCTCCATTAAATCTTCTTCTCAAAACAATGAACATATAAAAATTTATCCGAATCCGGCAAGCCATATTTTGCACGTTACCGGTACGTATCAATATGCCCAATTATTCGATGTAAACGGAAAATGTATGCAAACTTACCGACAAGGCGAAACGATTGATGTCTCTTCGTTTGCCGATACAATGTATTTTATGCGAATCGTAGGTGATGATTTTGTATACACCGAAAAGATTGTTGTTAAATAAGCTTTTATGCATACCAACATTCATCAAGTAAACCATGTTTCTATTGCGGAAATTACCGGCGAGGGTGTATTAATTCGCAACGTTCAGGATAGCTTGGATATAATGGCTGATTTATATTATCAGGATATTAGTCATATTGTTGTTTATGAAGAAAATATAACTCCCGACTTTTTCGATTTGAAAACCAAATTAGCGGGCGATATACTTCAAAAGTTTTCCAATTACAGGGTACGATTAGCCGTTGTAGGAAACTTTGCCAAATATACCAAACAAAGTATGATAGATTTTATATATGAAAGCAATAAACAGGGGCTTATTAATTTCGTTCCCGATCTGGCAACGGCTTTAGAAAAATTTTCAAGAACAAAGTAAGCTTAATCGATATCTTCACTGCTTAAGGTAACACTCACGGCATCAATTTTTCCACCCATAGGAGGATTTAATTTGCGAATTTTTACTTCTATATGATTGATTTGTGGAAATTGATGTTGAATTTCTTTAATAATTCGGTAGGCAATATGTTCTAAAAGAAGTGATGATTTTTTTAATTCTTTTTGGATTAATAAATAAACCGATTGATAATTAATGGTTTTGGTTAAATCATCTTCCATAGCCGCAGCTCGAATATCACAATCAAGGGAACAATCAACCGTAAAATAGGTGCCAATCACGCGTTCTTCTTCGTAGCAACCGTGATGCGCATAAAAATGCATGCGTTCAATCTCAATTTTAGCCATACAAACAATCTTATTTTATGCCTGCAAAAGTACCATTTTAATGAAGAATAAATCACATAATCCTGTGTAAAAAATACGATTTTTTTATTTCTTTATATCGTAATTTTTGGTATCTTTGCATAGAATGTAAATTTAATCATAAAAATTGAATATGAGCGAATTGGAAGAAAAAGATAAAACATTGAATAATTATACGGCAGATAATATTCAAGTATTGGAAGGCTTGGAAGCCGTTCGTAAACGACCGGCAATGTATATAGGCGATATTAGCGAACGCGGATTGCATCATTTGGTGTATGAAGTTGTTGATAACTCTATTGATGAAGCCTTAGCAGGTTATTGCAATAAAATAGATGTTATCATCCATAAAGACAATTCTATTTCCGTTTTGGATAATGGTCGTGGAATTCCTACCGATTTACACGAAAAAGAAAATCGTTCCGCTTTAGAGGTTGTTATGACCGTTTTACATGCCGGTGGAAAATTTGATAAAGGTTCTTATAAAGTTTCCGGCGGTTTACACGGCGTTGGGGTTTCATGTGTAAATGCACTTTCTAAAAAATTAAGAGTGGAAATTTTTCGGGAAGGAAAACATTTTTTACAAGAATACGAATACGGAAATCCTTTATATCCGGTAAAAGTTATTGGTGATTCCGATAAAACAGGTACCTATATTTGGTTTATGCCCGATGACGGTATCTTTAATGTCAGTGAATATAAATATGAAACGCTTTGTTCGCGTTTACGTGAATTGGCATTTTTAAATAAAGGAATTAATTTGAGTATAATTGACGAAAGGGTAGAAGATACGCACGGAAATTATCTTTCTCAAACCTTTCATTCCGAAAAAGGATTGGTCGATTTTATTAATTATTTGGATGGAAATCGTGAGAAATTAATGGATGAACCTATCTATATGGAAGGTGAAAAATCGGATGTGCCTATTGAAATAGCTATGCAATACAATACCGCTTATTCCGAAAACTTACATTCCTATGTAAACAATATCAATACACACGAAGGCGGAACACACTTAACCGGATTCCGTCGTGGGTTGACACGTACATTAAAGAAATATGCCGATGACCAAAAATTATTGGAAAAACTTGAAAAACAAAAAATTGAAATTAGCGGTGATGATTTTAGAGAAGGTTTAACCGCTATTATTTCGGTGAAAGTTGCCGAACCGCAATTTGAAGGTCAAACCAAAACCAAATTAGGAAACAGTGAAATTGAAGGTGTCGTAAGTCAATTGGTCAGTGAGATGTTGACTTACTACTTGGAAGAACATCCCAAAGAAGCGCGTAACATCGTTGATAAAGTGATTTTAGCTGCTACGGCACGTCATGCCGCTCGCAAAGCTCGAGACCTTGTGCAACGTAAAAGCGTACTTTCAGGGTCGGGTTTGCCCGGTAAATTGTCCGATTGCTCCGATAAAAGCCCGATTAATTGCGAACTGTTTATCGTGGAGGGCGATTCTGCAGGCGGTACCGCTAAACAAGGACGTGATAACCGTACTCAAGCCATTCTCCCTTTACGCGGTAAAATCCTGAATGTTGAAAAAGCTATGCAACATCGAATTTTCGATAACGAAGAAATAAAAAATATCTATACCGCCTTAGGGGTTACCATCGGAACCGAAGAAGACTCCAAAGCGCTGAATCTTTCCAAATTACGCTATCATAAGGTTGTGATTATGACCGATGCCGATGTAGACGGTAGCCATATCACTACGTTATTGCTTACCTTTTTCTTCCGTTATATGAAAGAACTTATTGAACAAGGCTATGTGTATATAGCTACTCCTCCTTTGTATTTGATTAAAAAAGGAAAAGAAGAACAGTATTGCTGGACCGAAGAAGAACGATTGAGCATTGTAAAAGCCTATCAAGAACTTGGAAAAGAAAAAGGAATTAACATCCAACGTTATAAAGGGCTTGGTGAAATGAACGACGACCAATTATGGCATACAACCATGGATCCCGAATTCAGAACGTTACGCCAAGTTACTATTGATAGTGCCATTGAAGCCGATTATGTTTTCTCAATGTTGATGGGTGATGAAGTGCCTCCTCGTAGGGAATTTATCGAACTGAATGCTCGTTATGCAAATATTGATGCCTAAATATATCGTATAATCATTTAAAAAACGATTAATTTTTTTATTTTAATCGTTTTTTTTTATGTTCCGATGGAATGCTTTCTCCGTCTAAAAAACGAATATTCGTACCCGGTTTCGGACTAAACGTATGAATTTATTTTTCGTATAAAATTTTAAGGACGTATCTATGTTATTTACATAAATTGTTACCCGATAAATTTTTATACAATGATTTAATTAATAAACGGTTTTGAATTTTTACGACTCTTTATTTAACGTAATATGTTTTTTATTTCATTTATCAAGGTTTCGCGTTCTAATGAAAATGTTTTACTTTCATAATTTGCCTGTTGTAAAAGTAAAATTGCTTTTTCATAATATAATTTAGCATTAATGGGAGTTGATTTTAATCCCATTTGATAGAAACAATCAGCTAAAAGTTCTATGTTTTCGACCGAAAATCCATTTATTTTACGGATGTATTTAATGGATTCATCCTTATCTAATAATAAAAAACGGTTTATGTCAAAATTTATGTCCAACTCTAATCTTTCTTTGACTTCATGGTATTGTTGTGTCTCATTGAAACTTAAATGGGAGTGTGTAATAAGTTTGTTTAAAATGGCTCTTAAAACAATTCCGATTTTTTCGATTTCTCTTAGTATAAAATCTTTTTGTTCCATAATATAAGATAGTTATGCTTTTTGTTTTGGAAGAAATAAATAGTTGTTCCGGAAAAATTAAATTAATAGTTTTGTTTTAGCTTTGCTGTTGAAAGATAAATTTCTATCTTTGTTATTAATAACAATTTTTTTTCCATTAAAATATAGGATGGTTTTATCAACTATTGTTTCTCCGTAAAGACCTTTTGTTTGATAAATTCTTTTATTAACTTTCATAAGATTTCCATCCTTGTCATAGTATTTTTCCATGGTGTAGTACCTCACATAATTGTGCAATAGTTGCGAAGGTGATTTTTTTGTATGGGTAATTTTACGTGTATTTCCCAAGGAATCCATTTCAACTTTTTGGTTGTATTGACCAAGAAGTGCTAATTTTTTTAAACTTAAATAAATAAACGTTTTCTCTTCGATGGTGTTTTTTGTTTTATTGTCTTTGCTTATTTTATAATGGGTTCGAACCGAAAAAATGGGTCTGGTATAGGTAAAACTAAATATTCCGAATGTAAATAAAATCAATACACTGAACATAATAATCAGTTTCTTTTTGTCCATTGATTTATATACTTTTGCAAATGTTAATTTGCGAAATAGAATTAAAAAAAGGCTTATAATCAAAAAAGTAAGCATGCTTATGTAAATAAAGAATTATTCTTTTCCTTTGATTGTATAAAAATGTTAAAAAATTTTATTGTAAATTTTTGTTTTATAAGCTAAGAGTATACAATCATTATTTATTTAAATTTTCAATAAGATTGTTTTTCTTCTTAACGCATGCAAAAGTACTAAAAAACAATATATAAATGATAAAATAATGTGCGAATTATAATCTATTTTTTATGCAGGGAATATTCCCTATTTCCATTTTTCCATAAGCTACTTCCACTTTTACATAGGCTACTTCCACTTTCCCACAGGCTACTTCCATTTTATCAAAGCTTACTTCCACTTTGTCAAAGCTCACTTCCATTTTACCAAAGCCTACTTCCATTTTGTCAAAGCCTACTTCCGTTTTACCAAAGCTTACTTCCACTTTTTCAAAGCCTACTTCCGTTTTACCAAAGCCTACTTCCATTTTGTCAAAGCCTACTTCCATTTTGTCAAAGCCTACTTCCGTTTTTCCACAAGCTACTTCTCTTTTTCGACAAGCTGTTAGTTATACTTTTTTTGTTACACAGAAAACACAGAGTTTTATATAGAGAGCCACAGAGAAATCGGCTTTTATCCGTTGAATCCGTTTTATCGGTGTTCAATTTTAACCGCAAAGACGCAAAGAACGCAAAGGGAGTGAGGGGGTGTGTCATTCCATAGGAATGCTACGCTCGGTTGGTGCAAAACACATAAAATTATGTTTAGCATGCCGTAGGTATGCTTCCAATCTTCAAGTCTAAAGACGAAGAAGTTATAAGTTTATTCCCACAGATTGGCACAGATTAGTTGTTTAACCGCAAAGGACGCAAAGATTTTTACGCAAAGGACGCAAAGATTTTTACGCAAAA
>CAYZQG010000074.1:0-8108 GCA_964480685.1 uncultured Lentimicrobiaceae bacterium | reverse complement strand
GATCCTTTATCCGTACACCATTTTGCCGCTTCGATTCGTTCTTTAAATAAATAGGCAGACGTATCGGAACGTAATGCCATGTGAAGGGCTGTATTCACCCTACCATCTATTGAATCTAAAGCACCGGTAGTAAGTCTTATTGTAGCATACATTTTTTTATCCGATTCATCCATGGAAATCATTTTACCGTATAATCCGTAATATTTACCACTTTTGCTGAATACCGTATCGGCTATCCAACAAACCACTCCCTCAGCGGTTCCGTTTTTATTGTAATATACATCCCCCACTGCATATCCAATTGCAAATTGAAAGGTATAATCGGCATTATTGCCGGATTGCGATGTGCTGAGTTGATGGGTTCTTTTTGTACTGTCATAGGTCGTATAACCAATGAATTTCATATTATCTCCCGTTTGAAATTCATTCTCCGTATTGGCTTTTTGTGATTGTTTTTCAGTCATTTGAGTTATATAGCCGGTATATGTTAGTTGGAAATTAGTTCCGCCTTGGTTTGCTGATAATTTAATGCTTTGTTCTCCTTCTGAGGTTTTTAAGTTTAGTATATATGCTTGTGCAACACCTACAGAAATTTTAAAAGCATGTTCCCCTGCCGATAAACTGCCGGTATATACCGCACATTGTTTGCCGCTCAAGTCATACAAAGTTAAACAAACCTTCTCTTGCTTCGATAATTGCAAATTGACTTTCGTACTGCCATTAAACGGATTGGGGACGTTTTGCAACAAGGAATTTTGCCGATTTTTCGTTTCGGTAATCCCAGTTTGATTGGTTAGTTGTAATACCGTATCAGGATAATACAAAGTTTCTGTCCATCCACGGGTTACATTGGTGATTTTTATGCTGTCTAATGCCTGAAAACTTCCTCCCTGCATGTGAGCAGTAAATCGAAGATTAACATAATTTTGAGCCTGTAAACTCATTCCTACCATAAAGGCAACTGCTAAAAAAAATAAGTGTTTCATAGTTAATTGGTTTTAAAAATCTCATGCTCATAATTTGTAAAAAATATTTATAATAGATTTATTTCATTTTAAAATTAAGTCGTTATTTTAATACTAAAAGTTGCCTATCTATAAAATATTTTTTGTAAAAGATTATGGAATTTTCGTTATGCTCTATATAACAAGCTGTTATGCTATGCATAGAAAAATTCCAACATCTTTAACTAATACTAAAAGCGATAAAAAAAGGATGTCGTGTAAACAGCCTTTTAAATAATTATAAAACGAAGTTTTACTTTTTATGAAACGTATATGAAATACCTAAGCTAATGTTCCAATAACTTCCATAATCAAGTAAACGATCTTCGTAAGGTTCAATAATTTTATTATTGGCTTTAATGGTTAAATATTCAACTACATTCACTTCCTGCATTAAGCGAGTTCCTACATGATATTCCCCTGTTAAGGAGATGTTTATTCCATTTTTAAAATGATAAATACATCCAAGCCCTGTTTTAAGAATATAATTAATCTTTTTATTATAGGGATAAAAGGTATGAAATTGGGTAAATTTACAATCGGTTTCTTCGTACATAATATCCGAGATTATAGTAGAATTAAACATTATGGGAAGTTTTGAAATCGGAATATCAAAAGTTAATCCAATGGTTGATATTAATCCAAATTTACTATTAAATAATGGAATATCCCATTTAATGGATAAGGGTATTTGCAACGATTTATACATTAAATAGCTATAACTTCCAAACCCATTTTGATTAATGTTAAAATAATAGGGATCGCCATGACTTTTCCATCTTGCATAATGTTCGATATAACCTACACCCAAACCAACCGATAATTGATTTGTTAAACCATAAAAACAATTTAATTCCAATGGCGGACTTGATACTTGACTTCCAAATTTATACAAACGATGCTTTTCCGATCCTTGCATCACTTCGCCTCTTAATCCGGTGTTGAATCCGATTGTCCAACTACCATTTTGGGCATTAATTTGATTTATTATCATCAAAAGAATAAAGATTATTTTACATTTTCTATATTTTTTCATTTCTTATTGTAATTTGATTTTGCGAAAATACATATAACATCAATTCAAAAAACAACTATTTTCTATTATAATTTTGAAAATCTTTACTATGCTTTGAATAATAACATTTTACTATGAATCAAATAAGGGATTAATTTTACGGATTTGCCGCAAAAATAACCCCCTTATTCCTACTATAAATCTTTTTATTTTGAGTGTAATAAAGTGAAAAATGAATAATCAATTTTTATTTCATCATTTCAATACTTCGCTTGATAAAGTTTGCGAGAGCTTCCCCTTTAAGCATTTGTTGCGAAAGCATCGCCAAGTCAATCAATTGTTTCGATAGGTTTTCGGCACGTGTTTCGTCGGCTTCGTTCAAAATTTCCGTTACCAAGGGATGGTTGGTGTTAATTGTCAAATTGGCTTTGTCCATCTCCATGCCATAGAATCCCATTTCACCGCTCATTTTTTGCATATCGTTCCAACGACGTAAAAATTCGGGCTTGGTAATATAAATCGGCAAATCGGTATCTTGCATGTTTTCAAGTAATACGGTGAATGAATCTTTATTTGCCGTTTTTTCAATTATTTCTTTGAGCTTTTTTTGTTCGTCTTCGCTTAATCGGGAAGGTAAACTTTCTTCTTTTTGAATCAGTTTATCTATTACATCGGCATCAATACGGGTAAAATTTGTTTTTTCGAGTTTCTGTTCCAAGAAATTAACAAAGTGCATATCCAAAATACCGTCCAAATTCAATACATCATATCCTTTTTCTTTAGCATTTGCCAATTGTGTAAATTGCTCTTCTTGATTGGTGGTGTATAAATGAACCAAGGTTCCGTTTTTATCTTTTTGCAGAATTTCGATATGTTTTTCATATTCATCAATGGTAAAATATTTATTATCCGTATTTTTAAAGAGCATAAATTTCTGAGCTCTGTCATAAAATTTTTCGTCGGAGAGAATGCCGTATTGCATAAAGGTTTTAATATCATCCCATTTCGATTCAAAATCTTCGCGGTTGCTGTTGAACATTTCTTCTAATTTATCGGCAACTTTTTTAGAAATATGAGCTGAAATTTTTTTCACATTGCTATCGCTTTGAAGGTAACTTCGACTGACATTCAATGGAATATCGGGAGAGTCAATCACTCCGTGTAACAACATAAGAAATTCGGGAACAACGCCTTCGAGGTTGTCGGTAATAAATACCTGATTGCAATACAATTGTATTTTATTTTTCTGAATATCAATACGTTGTTTTGCTTTAGGAAAATATAGAATTCCGGTTAAATTAAACGGATAATCCACATTGATATGAATGTTGAACAATGGTTGTTCGAAGGTGTAGGGATATAGTTCTCGATAAAATTTTTCGTAATCTTCAGTTTTCAATTCGGAAGGAGAAACTTTCCATAAAGGTTTAGTATTGTTAATAATACGAGGAATTTCAATTTCTTTTTCTTTTTCTTCCCCTTCGGGTTTTTCCCATTTCTTTTCGTTACCGAAACGGATAGGGATGGGGAGAAACTTGCAATATTTTTTTAATAAATTCAAAATGCGTTGTTCGTCCAAAAATTCGTTGGCTTCTTCCGAAATATGAAGAATGATGTCGGACCCGCGTTCTTCTTTTTTATCTTCTTTCAAGGTAAATTCTGTGCTTCCATCGCATTTCCAGCGAACTGCCGGAGCTTCTTTTTGATGTGATTTGGTTACAATTTCAACACTGTCGGCAACCATAAAAGCCGAGTAAAATCCAAGACCGAAATGACCGATAAGATTGGCAGCATCTACGCCTTTGTATTTTTCCAAGAAATCGTTGGCTCCCGAAAAAGCAATGCTGTTGATGTATTTTTCTACTTCTTCGGCAGTCATTCCAATACCTTTATCGGAAATAATTAATTGTTTTTTCTTCGTATCTAATTTAATTTCAATGGTTAAATCGCCCAATTCGGTATCGGTTTTCCCCATTGATACCAATGCTTGCAATTTATGTGCAGCATCTACGGCATTAGAAACTAATTCTCTTAGAAATATTTCATTATCAGAGTATAAAAACTTTTTTATGATTGGAAAAATATTTTCCGTTTGTACATTGATAGTCCCTTTTTGCATATTCTTTTTAATTTTTTAAATTTACGTAGTTAATGAATTTCAAAAGCTGTGCCATTTGCAATAGCTGACAAACTGTCACCGCCTAAGGTTTAATTTAAGCAATCGTTCTTTTATTTCAAAAAATACATTACTTTTGCATTATAAAGTTCATTCAAAATGATAGAAACTCAGACATTGAAAGTTGTTCTAATTGGTTCCGGAAATGTGGCTTGGCATATTGGCAAAGCAATGATTGATAACGGCATAGAAATTTTACAGCTATATAGTCCGCATCATGCCGGCGAACTTGCCAAAGAATGGAATGTGCCTTTTACCCATAAATTATCGCTGTTGAACGATAAAGCGGATATATATTTATTTGCCATAAAAGATGATGGCTATGAAGATATAGCACATCAATTCCCTTTTCAGAACAAATGTATGATTCATACATCCGGAAGTGTTGATTTGGATGTATTCCAAAGTGTTACTTCTTTTCGTGGCGTGCTCTATCCGTTTCAAACATTTACAAAAGGCATGACTTTATCTTTTAAAGAGGTGCCTTTGTGTATGGAAGCAAGCGATAAAAAAACGGCAAAATTAATTGAGAAATTGGCACCTATACTTTCCAATAGATGTTATAAAATCAATACTTTACAACGAAAGCAATTGCATTTGGCAGGTGTTTTTGCTTGCAATTTTACGAATGCAATGTATTGCATTGCCAAAAAAATTCTTGAAGAATACGACATGGATTTTTCGTTGTTGATTCCTTTGATCAATGAAACAACTCGAAAAGTGAATGTTTTATCACCCGAAAAGGCACAAACCGGACCGGCTGTACGTAGCGATACGAAAATCATGAATAAACATATAGAGCTAATTAGCGATAAGAATAGTAAACAAATATATAGTTTGATTTCTAAAATTATCCAAGAAAAATACTCCGTAACAGGGATATAATTAATAAATAGCGTTAACAATTTTTTTTTTAATTTAACGTTTTAAAAAGTATAAAAATTAAAAGCATAAATTATTTTTAAAACATTTGAATAACAATAAATTAAATCTTATAGCATGAAGCAGTTTGCACTTTTTGTATTTATTTTGTTTGCAATTTACAACGGGTTTGCTCAATATCAAATTAATTATTGGGAAAATAAAAACAAACTTAGTGAAGGCAATATGGTTGATGGAAAAGAAGATAGTGTTTGGGTGTATTATCATTCAAACGGTACAAAATGGATGGAAGGGAGTTATCAACAAGGAAAGAAAATAGGAAATTGGAAATCATGGTATTCGAATGGGAAAATACAAAACGATTTTTATCCCGAAACCGGTATATTTTTAAGTTGGTATCCCGATGGCACCAAAGAAAGTACCGGAGCCTATAAGGATTATTTGAAAGACGGGAAATGGGTGTTTTATCATAAAAACGGAAAAATAAGCAAGAAATGTACATATATCAAAGATTCGTTAGATGGTTTATGCGAAGAATTTCATTCCAACGAAGTACGTTCTTTTAAAGGGATTTATCTAAATAATGAATTACAAGGAGTAGGCTCATGGTGGTATGATAACGGCACCATCGAAATGCAAGGGAAACTGCATAATGGCTTGCAAGACAGTATTTGGCTTTTTTATTACAACAATGGTCAATTGGGAAGTAAAGGGGATTTTAAAGATGGTTTGCAAGAAGGAGTATGGATTTATTATTATGAAACGGGACAAACATGGAAAAGCGGAGCATTTAAAGAAGGTAAACGTCAAGGTCTTTGGGTTGCTTGGTATGAAAAAGGTAAAAAACAACGGGAAGGGAATTTTTTAGATGATAAAGAAAACGGTCACTGGGTGCAATGGTATGAATCGGGAATTAAAATGGATGAAGGTGATTTTTGTGCCGGACAAATGTGTGGTACTTGGTTTGGATGGTATCCCGATGGTATACAAAAATATCATATTCAATATCAAAATAATATAAAAAACGGACACTATATTTACTATTGGGAAAACGGCAAATTGCGAAGTGAAGGAACCTATAAAAACGATGAAAAAATTGGGAAATGGGTTGAATATTCACAATTAGGGAATAAGTTGGAAAGCGGAAAATACATAGCTAATAAAAAGGAAGGAATGTGGAGCTTTTACGGTAAAAAAGGCGAATTAGCACGTAAACAAAATTTTGAGAATCATTTACCTAACGGAAAATGGATGGAGTATTATCCTAACGGACAAAAACAAAGAGAAGGATCTTATGATAAACTTATAAAGACCGGATTTTGGACCTATTATGACGAAAAAGGGAAAATAGTATATAAAGTTCAATATAAAAATGGGGTTAAATATAAAATTTTGGTTGATGAAAAAGAAGCGGATATAAAAAATCCGGGGAATAATAATATCAAATAATGTCAATAATTCAACAATTTGTGATTCAATTTCCTGAAAAAACGCCTACTCGCACATCTTCGCTGATCGAAAGGAAGATAAATATTATTTCATTAGGATGTTCAAAAAATACCGTTGATTCGGAACAATTAGCCAATCAGTTAAAAACCAATGAGTATAAAGTCGTTTTTGAATCAAAAAAGCATTTGCCGATAACGATAATTAATACCTGTGGTTTTATTCATGATGCTAAAGAACAGTCAATTGAAACAATTCTTGCTTGCATTCAAGCCAAATTGGAAGGAAATATTCAATGTTTGATTGTTTTCGGATGTTTATATCAACGCTATAAAAAAGAACTGAAAGAAGAATTACCTGAAGTAGATGCTTTTTTCGGGGTACAAGACATCCCCGGTATTTTGAATTATTTACAAGCACAATTTAATCCGGATTTATTGATAAATAGAACTTTAAGTACTCCTCAACATCTTGCTTATCTTAAAATTTCCGAAGGATGTAACCATCATTGCTCTTTTTGTGCCATTCCGCAAATTAGGGGGAAACATATTTCTAAACCATTCGAACACTTGCTTAAAGAAGCGGAAATTCTTGCTGAAAGTGGTGTTAAAGAGTTAATTTTGATTGCACAAGACTTAAGCTATTACGGTATTGATGTATATAAAAAATCTCAATTAGCCAAATTATTACAGGAGTTACTCCATGTTAAAGGCATTGAATGGATACGCTTGCATTATACATATCCGAACGCTTTCCCTTTAGAAGTACTAGATATAATGAGAGAAAACGATAAAATATGTAAATATCTCGATTTACCGTTGCAGCATATCAACAACGAAATTTTGCAATCCATGAAACGCCATATAACGGAAAAAGAAATTCGTAACTTGATAGATACTATTCGTTCTAAAGTTCCTGAAATAGCTTTACGAACTTCGTTAATAGTCGGTTATCCCGGTGAAACAAAAAAAATGTATCGTCAACTTGAATCGTTTGTGCAAGAAATTCAATTCGACCGTTTAGGTGTTTTTACCTATTCTCACGAAGATAAAACAGCTGCTTTTAGCTTAAAAGATTCGATAACAAAAAGAGAAAAAGAAGAAAGAAAAGAAAATCTAATGTTTTTACAACAGGATATATCGTTAGAAAAAAATAATCAGAAAAAAGGGAAAATATTTAAAGTATTGATTGATAGTGAAAATAGGACAGACTATATTGGACGAACTGAATTTGATTCTCCCGAAGTGGATAATCTGGTCTATGTAACAAAAAAATCGATTAAATCAGAAGTAGGAAGTTTTTGTAAGGTAAAAATAAACAAAGCAAGTAATTTTGATCTCTTTGGAGACATAATTTAACTATGAAATTCGTGCATGAAATATAACATAAGTATAAAATTTACGTTAAAATAAAACATACATTATTTTTTAATTTAATAATGAAATATACAAAAATCAATATTGGGATAGCTGTTTTTTTTCTTATTCTCCTTACTGGATGCGTAAAAGATATGACCATTCCTGTATATTTTCAAATTGATTCAGTTGATTTTACAGCTGATTATACCACGTATGGAACGGCATCA
>CAYZQG010000073.1:0-8116 GCA_964480685.1 uncultured Lentimicrobiaceae bacterium | reverse complement strand
ATATATTTGCATAATAATTCAACCAATTTTAACTAAATTTTATTTCTTATGAATGTAAATGCAAATCAAGAACATGAACCCAAAATGTTCGTTACCGAAACTACCGAAAAAAACCTAAAAACAACTGCTTTTTGGACAAAATTTTATGCCATTTTATGTTTTGTCGGTGTTGGAGCCATGGTTTTATCGGGATTACTTTTAGCAATTATGGGAAGTTTTAATGCTTATCCGGTAATGGAAACAACACCGGCTATATCATTATTTTCCAATTTTAAAATCATAGGCATAATCTACATTATTATGGGATTAGTCATGATTTTCCCGGCAGTTTTCCTGTATCAATTTTCCACAAACACAAAAAAATCTTTACTTGATAATAACGTAGCAACCTTAGAGTTGGCTATTGTTAAAATGAAGATGTATTGGATGTTTATTGGTATTTCTTCAATTGTAGCAATTTGTTTAACAATCATTTTTTCAATTGTTGCACTATCAACTGTTATAGGAGCGACGAGTATGGTATAATTCTACAATTTTTACACAACAACATTATTTACACCATTCCATACTAAAAATGGAATGGTGTTTTTTTTTTACTTGAATCATAAAAAAGATTACTTTTGCAAACATAAATTTAAAAGCATTATTATAATGAAACATACTGATTTTCTTGTTATCGGCTCTGGTATTGCCGGATTGAGTTTTGCCTTGAAAGCCTCAAAATACGGTTCAGTTTGTTTAGTAACCAAAGATGTTGCCCAAGAAACTTCTACTCGCTATGCCCAAGGAGGAATAGCCGCCGTTATGTATGACCCCGACACCTACGAAAAACATATTAAAGATACCATGATTGCCGGACACGCACTTTCAGATCCTGAAATTGTTCGAATAACTATTACCGAATCGACCGAAAGAGTAAAAGATTTAATTGATTGGGGTGTGGATTTTGATAAAAATGCTTCCGGCAGATTTGATTTGGCTCGCGAAGGCGGTCATTCCGAATTCAGGGTTTTGCACCATAAAGACATTACCGGATTGGAAATACAACAAAAACTTTATCTAAAAGCTAAACAAGACCCTAATATTGAAATACTTGAAAAATATTTTGCCGTCGAAATCATTACGCAACATCATTTGGGAATTGAAGTAACAAAACATTCAACAGATATTTGTTGTTATGGTGCTTATGTGCACAATCCTATAACACATAAAGTAGACACCATTTTGGCAAAAACAACCATATTAGCTACCGGAGGTATTGGAAATGTATATGGTAATACTACTAATCCGGCAGTTTCGACCGGCGATGGCGTTGCCATGGTTCACCGTGCCAAAGGCATAATAAGAGGAATGGAATTTGTTCAATTTCATCCAACCACATTATATAATCCGAACGAACGTCCGGCTTTTTTAATTACCGAAGCCTTACGCGGAGCCGGAGCCATTCTAAAAGATTATCACGGTAAAAGTTTTATGGAAAAATACGACCCAAGGGGCTCTCTTGCCCCTCGCGATATTGTTGCCCGTGCCATTGACCATGAACTAAAAATCTCGGGAGAACACAACGTATATTTAGATGCTCGTAACATTGATAAAACTGTGTTTTTTAATCATTTTCCAAACATCTACAGCAAATGCTTATCTATCGGTATTGATGCTACAAAAGATTTGATTCCCGTAGTTCCGGCGGCTCACTATTCCTGTGGGGGTATTTTAGCCGATAAATGGGGTTGTACTACCATAGAAAATTTATATGCTTTGGGTGAATGCGCTTCAACCGGTTTACATGGAGCTAATCGTTTAGCTTCTAATTCTTTATTAGAGTCCTTGGTCTTTTCTCATCGGGCGTATGAACATGCTTCGCAAAAAATCAGATCAATTACCTACAAAGAAGGCGTCAGAAATTGGAATGCCGAAGGTACCGTTTCAAACGAGGAAATGATTTTGGTAACACAAAATATTCGTGAACTGCAATCTATTATGAGTTATTATGTAGGAATTGTTCGTTCTAATCAACGTTTGGAAAGAGCTTTTAACCGTTTAAATATCATTTATCAAGAGACCGAAACCTTGTATCAACATTCGGTTGTTACGCAAAAAATATGTGAATTACGAAATATGGTATGCACGGCTTACCTTATTATCCGTGAAGCTATGAAACGAAAACAAAGTTTGGGTTTACATTACTCTATTGATTATCCGCCAAAAGATGAATAACTATTTTTTCGTTTTGGTAGTTTCTAATTATAATTTGATTTCATCAAAATTTTTGCCGTAAACACTGCTTGCTTTGGCAATGGAAATAAAAGCACTTTTATCCACATCTTTTATAATTCGGATAATGTTACGTTTGTCTTCTCGATGAGCAATCACCAATAAAATATCCGATTCTTTTTTAGTATACGATCCGTAGCCTCGAATAAAGGTTGCTCCCCTATGTAGTTCTTTATTGATTTGTTCGGCTATCTCGGTATTCATTTCAGAAAAAACCATAATCTGATACGTTTGTCGAAAACCATCTAAAATTAAATCGGAAGCAAAAACGTAGGCAATCATAACGACAAAGCTATACACCAACTTCTCGATTGAACCAACAATAAAATAAGAAGAAGAAATAATCAACACATTGGCATACAAAGTTATTCTACCATACGAAATATTTCTGTATTTCCCTATCATTAAGGCGATAATATCGGTACCGCCGGTATTTCCACCGTTGTTTAACGCCATTCCTACTCCCAAACCGGAAAGCATAGCTCCGATTAAAGCACATAAAAAGGTATCATCCACCAAAGGTTTTGGAAAAAGAGGACGCATAATCGAAAATGCCAACGACAACATTACGCTACAAATTATGGTTCGAATGGCAAATTCTTTTCCGAGCACTTTCAGTGAAATAAGCACTAAAATAAGGTTTAATACTAAAACCGTTGCTCCAATGGGAATCTTATTGTTTGCAAAATATAAAATGGAAGCTATACCGCTCACACCTCCACCGGTTAGTTGGTGAGGAATTAAAAAAGCGGACCACGCAAAAGCAAAAATGAATAAACCCAATAAAATAAAAAAATAATTTTTACTTTCTGTTAATACTTGTTTTCGTGTAAATGGCAATTTCATACCCCTTTATTATTTTATATAGAATCAAATAAAACAAATCGTACTTATTCTTCCGCTAATTTTTCTTCCTGCTGAACCGGCTCACTATGTTTAACCGTATCTTTCTGAATATGGTTATCCGTTACTTCAAAAGGACGTTCACCAAAAACAGCAACCAAATCTTCGCGATAAATCACTTCTTTATCTAAAAGTTGCTGCGCTAATTGAGCTAATTGATCTTTATAACGCATCAAAATTTCTTTGGCTCGTTGATAAGCTGTTTCAACAAGTTTATGTACTTCTTCATCAATAAGTTTAGCCGTTGTTTCACTATATGGTTTTGAAAACGAATATTCACTTTGTCCCGATGAATCGTAATAACTGATATTTCCGATTTTATCGTTGAGTCCGTAATACATTATCATAGCATAAGCTTGTTTGGTAACGCGTTCAAGGTCGTTTAAGGCACCGGTCGAAATTTTTCCAAACACAACTTCTTCAGCAGCTCTACCACCTAAGGTAGCTGATAGTTCATCCATTAATTGCTCTGTATTGGTAATTTGTCGTTCTTCGGGTAAATACCACGCAGCACCCAGCGATTTACCTCTGGGAACAATGGTAACTTTAACTAAAGGAGAAGCATATTCCAAAAACCAACTTACCGTAGCATGTCCGGCTTCGTGAAAAGCAATTACTTTTTTCTCTTTAGGGGAAATAATTTTACTTCTTCTTTCCAAGCCTCCAATGATACGATCAATGGCATCGAGGAAATCTTGTTTTTGAATTTCGGTTTTACTTTTACGAGCGGCTATCAAAGCGGCTTCGTTACATACATTGGCAATATCGGCACCGGAAAAACCGGGAGTCTGACGAGCAAAAAATTCCAATTCAACATCAGTCGATACTTTTAATGAGCGACTGTGTACTTGAAATATTTCTTTACGTTCTTCTACATCAGGTAATTCCACATGAATCTGTCGATCGAAACGACCGGCACGCAACAAAGCTCTATCCAAAATATCGGCTCGATTAGTAGCTGCCAACATAATAATTCCGGCATTGGTAGAAAAACCATCCATTTCTGTAAGCAATTGGTTTAATGTATTTTCTCTTTCATCGTTGGCACCTGTCAACGCATTACGTCCTCGAGCACGACCTACAGCATCAATTTCATCAATAAAAATAATGCAAGGAGCTTTTTCTTTAGCAGTTTTAAACAAATCGCGAACACGTGAAGCTCCTACCCCAACAAACATTTCAACAAAATCGGAACCCGACAGAGAGAAGAAAGGCACTTTAGCTTCACCGGCAACAGCTCTCGCCAACAAGGTCTTACCAGTACCCGGAGGACCCACAAGTAAAGCTCCTTTGGGTATTTTACCCCCCAAATTGGTGTATTTTTTCGGATTTTTTAAAAAATCAACTATTTCAACAATTTCTTCTTTAGCACTTTCCAACCCGGCTACATCGTTAAACGTAACCGATTGCTGATTGTTTTTGTCATATAATTGAGCTTTTGATTTACCGATATTAAATATCTGACCACCGGCTCCGCCCCCTTTTCCCATGCCTCGCATAGACCAATAAAACAAGCCGAATATCAATAGAAACGGTAATATCCATCCTAAGATTTCCCATCCCCAACTTTTTGAGTTATCGGAAACAACTACAATTCGTTGTAGATTCTTTTCCATAAAAACTTTTTCTTCGAAAGTTTTTCCTACCGTATCAGAGCTGAACGCTTTTTGTTCGGCATCTTTTATTTCTTGATTAAAGGATGCTAAATCTCCTATTTCAATGTAATAATGTGGACCCGATTTGCTTCGTTCAAAAGCTTTTTTATAGGCACTATCCGAATTAATTCGCGTTGATTTTAGATAAACTTGTGCTTGTTCTTTTTGTTTCAGAATAACAATTTTTTCTATATCACCTCGCGCAATCATATTGTCTAACTTCACATTATCAATCGATTCTATCGAAGGTTTCCATCCCCACATTCCTATGGCAATTATAGCAATGGTTACAATGCCATATACCCAATAAAAATTAAAACCTTTCTTTTTATCCTTTTGGGATGGTGAGGGTATTTGTGAATTATTATCTTCCATATATTTTTTTATTCAATTATTTCGTTTGCGTATTTAAACGGATTACCGCTGCCGTATCGTTCCATAGATTTTCCAAGTCATAAAAAGCTCTTTTATCTTTCAAAAAAATGTGCACTACCGTATTAAAATAATCTATCAGGATCCATTGTGCATTGCTTTGCCCTTCGGTATGGTTTGGAACAATTTTTAAATTTTCCTTCACTTTTCCAATTACATGGTCGCATAAAGCGTTGGCATGTATATCGGAGGTGGCGGAACAAATCACGAAAGTATCAAACAGCATGCCGAGATTTTTCGGAAAATGCAATTCTAAAATATCTTCCCCTTTGATGTCTTCTAAGGTTGATATTATTAATTCATTTAAATTTAATACCTTATCTTCTTTTTGTTTTTTTTCTGTTGACTTAATTGAGGTTTTTGGCATATAAAATTTTTTTCTGCAAAAATAGTAAAATAATAAACAATATTCCGCTTATTTCTAAGCTGTCGTATAAAAAAAAACGTTTGTCAGTCGGAGACTTTCGGTTTTGCCTTATCCGTTTTGATGACGAATCGTTTTTTGTTAGCATTTAAACAAAAATAAACGCAAAATGTTTAAAAAAAAAGCTCTCTTTACGCATTTATTGCCTTATATTTATTACTTTTGCAAAAATATAAACCCTGTTATGAAAATATTCAAATTCGGAGGTGCTTCAACGCAAAATGCGCCCGCCATTCACCACGTAAGTGAAATTATTCGGTCGTTTGTTACAGACGAAATCATCCTGGTTGTTTCCGCTATCGACAAAACAACCAATCAGTTAGAAAAATTAGCCGATGCTTTTTATAAAAACATGGAAGAAAAATATTCTCTTTTTCACGAAATAGTGCTAACACACGAAGCGATTATGTCGGAATTGTTTGACAAATCAGATATTACAGCTTTGGAGGATATTCGCAACCGATTTCAGATGCTACAACAATATTTAACAAAAGAATCAAGCGAAAATTATGATTTTGAATACGATCAAATTGTTTCTTTCGGTGAACTATTTGCCTCCAAAATCATTTCTCATTACTTTCAAAAACAGCATATTTCCAATACTTGGATGGATGCTCGAAAATTGATTATTACCGATTCGCACTACCGCGAAGCTACCATTGATTGGCAAAAAACCGAAAAAAGAATTCAAAAATCCATTCATAAACAATACGAAAATAAAAACATTAAATTACTTATTACACAAGGATTTATTGGAGGAAACACCGAAGGCATCACCACAACATTAGGCAGGGAAGGTTCGGATTTCAGTGCGGCTATTCTTGCCTTTTCATTGAATTCCGAAAGTGTTACGATATGGAAAGACGTAAAGGGTTTACTCAATGCCGACCCCAAACAATTTTCCGACACCGTAAAATTGGATAAAATTCCTTACGGAGAAGCCATTGAATTAGCTTATTACGGTGCAAGCATTATCCATCCAAAAACATTAAAACCACTGCAAAATAAAAACATTCCCTTGTATGTTAAATCGTTTGTTTATCCCAACGAAAGCGGAAGCCTTATTCATGATTTTGAAAAACAAAAAATGATTCCCTGCTTTATTAAGAAAACCAACCAAATACTGCTCTCGATTTTCCCTAAAGACTTCTCGTTCATAGCCGAAGAAAACCTTTCTACCCTCTTTGCCATCTTTGCTTTTTTTGGTTTTAAAATCAATCTGATGCAAAATTCAGCCCTTAGTTTTTCGGTTTGTATGGATTATCGTCCAAATTTAACTCAATTGTTAGAAGAATTACAAACCGAATTTTATGTTAAATACAACGAAAGCGTAGAATTGCTGACTATACGACATTATGACAGGAACAGCCTGACAAAAGTAACGGAAAATAAAAAAATCATCCTCGAACAACGCAACCGAACTACCTTGCAAGTGGTATTGAAATAAGAACAAAAAATCGGTCAGCATTCAGCAGTCGGATTCTTTGTACCGTATTCTAAAATAAGTTGTCAGATTAAAATTTATATTCAATTATTTATAAAACTACCATTTACGTTAAAAAAAACTATTTTATAAATAATAATAACCTTAGTTAATTAATGTTTTTTTTTACATTTCAAATGGAAACAATAACTGCTTTTCTTGCTTTTTGAAAATGTTTTTTTAATATTTGCAGGTTAAAACAAAAATAAAGTTTTTCACTAAATGAAACAAGGACTGAGAGAATGGCAACGAATTAAATATTTCCGATATTTTTAGATCTTTTATAAATAAAACCGAAAAATTTTAATCTATATTTTATATATAATTATTCCAAATAAATCACACGTGTTTATATAGACAACATGCCCTATATTGACACGCCAACAAATACTGTTTCCGTTTAGCTTTATTTACAATTGTTTAATGTCATGATTTTGGTTATATTAAAATTGTACAATTTTATTTTTTTTAGTTTGAATATAAGCATTTTTTTTTTACTTTTGCAGACTATTAATTTTTGAGTGTAATAAAACATATAAAGACAAATTTTTAGATTATGGCAGTGATAGGAAGAATCAGAAAACATTCCGTACTTTTATTGGTAATTGTAGCCGTTGCTTTGTTGGCTTTTATCTTAGGCGATTTTGTAAAAAATAGAAATACAGGACTTAAGGAATTTATCAAAGTGGGAAAATATGAAATATCGTACTATGAATACTTAGATAAATATAACTATATCAGCGATTTGTTAAAACAACAAAATGCCGAAAATATTGAATCGCAAGCCAGTTCTTACACGTTTAACGAAATGGTGGATTCCTTGATATTAAGCAAACAGAACTTATCGTTAGGAATTACCGTAACCGCCGAAGAATTGAAAGATTTAATGGTAGGACCTAATCCACATCAATATGCCAAACAATTTTTCAGAGGTCAAGACGGTAA
>CAYZQG010000072.1:0-8236 GCA_964480685.1 uncultured Lentimicrobiaceae bacterium | reverse complement strand
AAACAATAATTTAATAGTATGTTGCACTATGAGAAGCAGGAATGAGCTCAGGATAGCAATGCTTAACGCTCTTCCTAAAATATGAACAATTTCCGTTTTATTCGAGGCTCCATAAGCTTGGGCTGTAAAACCGCTGGTT
This sequence comes from uncultured Lentimicrobiaceae bacterium, assembly GCA_964480685.1. Lineage (GTDB taxonomy): Bacteria > Bacteroidota > Bacteroidia > Bacteroidales > WCHB1-69 > UBA5266. The sequence continues at coordinate 8,097 of CAYZQG010000072.1, read as the reverse complement.
CCCATACGCAAGAACCCGAAATTCCAATAAATAAGATTGAAAATCATTGTTCCTATTGCGATAGCTCCTATAAAATGTTCGGAATTAAGATGTCCTACAATGGCTACGTCTACCATACCAAGTAAGGGAACGGTAATGGTTGTAATGATATTGGGAATAGCAAGACGTAATATTTGCTTATTCAAAAGAGTGAAATTTCGATAAGGAAAAATTATTTAATCAAGAATGGGAAACGATCGAAGTTTTTCAATGCAGTAGCCGTGCCTCTTGCAACGGCGCGCAAAGGATCGTCACCAATATGAACGTCTAATTTTGTTTTCAAATGCAAACGCTTATCCAATCCGCGTAACAAAGAACCGCCACCGGCTAAATAAATTCCTGAACGATAAATATCGGCAGAAAGTTCGGGAGGAGTATTCTCGAGGGCATTCAATACGGCAACTTCAATTTGTTGAATAGATTTATCCAAAGCAATGGCAATTTCCTGATGGGTTACATAAATAGCTTTAGGAATACCTGTCAATAAATCGCGTCCTCTCACTTCGTAGCTATCGGGTGGATTTTCAATATCGGTAAGGGCAGCACCTACATTGATTTTAATTAATTCGGCAGTACGTTTTCCGATGGACATATTATGCTCGCGTCGCATATATTCTTCAATGTCTTGATTGAATTCATCACCGGCAGTTTTTATAGATTTGTTGCTAACAATTCCACCTAAAGAAATTACGGCAATTTCGCTTGTTCCACCGCCAATGTCAATGACCATATTTCCGGTTGGCTCAAGCACATCCAATCCCATACCGATAGCCGCAGCCATAGGTTCATGAATCAATCTGACTTCTTTGGCACCCGCTTGTTCGGCAGAATCTCTAACGGCTCTTTCTTCTACTTCGGTAATACCGGAAGGAATACAAACAACCATTTTTAAGGAAGGAGGAAACAAACTTTTTTGTTTGGCATTCATCATGCGTAAAAACTCAACTATCATTAGTTCTACAGCTTGAAAGTCGGCTATAACGCCATCTTTTAATGGACGAATAACTTTTATGTCTTCGTGCGTTCTTCCTTGCATCATTAAAGCTTTCTCGCCTACTGCCATTAACTTATTGGTAGTGCGGTTTATAGCTATGATAGAAGGTTCGTCAATGACAATTTTATCGTTATAAATAATCAGTGTATTGGCTGTGCCAAGGTCTACTGCAATTTCTTTTGTAAAGAAGGAAAATAATCCCATTTTTTTTATTATTAAATCGTTACTTAATACGTAATTTAAGCAATTTTGTTACAAAAAATCAAAAAATTAATGTTTAAAATGTCTAACTCCGGTAAAAATCATGGATATACCATGATGATTGCATGCTTCAATAGAATCGTTATCGCGAATAGAACCTCCGGGTTGAATGATAGAAGTAATTCCTTCTTTGGCAGCAATTTCAACGCAGTCGTTAAACGGGAAGAAGGCATCCGAAGCCATAACGGCACCTTTTAAATCAACATTAAAATGTTTTGATTTCAAAATAGCATGCTCTAAGGAGTCAATGCGTGAAGTTTGTCCCATGCCCGATGCCAGCAATTGTTTGTTTTTTACCAACACAATTGCGTTCGATTTGGTATGTTTAACCAATATATTGGCAAAGAATAAATCTTTTAATTCAGCTTCAGTCGGTTTTGTATTTGTAGGGTAGGTCAATGTATCCAAACTTTCAATCGAAAAGTCTCTATCTTGTTCAATGATACCATTGAGTAAAGAGCGTGATTGTTTGATGGTTAGATTAAATGCTTTTTGTTTTAAGAGAATGCGATTCTTTTTTGATGTGAGTATTTCTAAGGCTTCGGGATTAAAATCGGGAGCAATAAGTACTTCAAAGAAAAGTTTGTTTATTTCTTCTGCTGTTTTGGAATCAATGGTAGCATTGCTTATCAACACTCCACCGAAAGCTGAAACAGGATCGCAAGCTAAAGCGGCATTCCAAGATTCGAATACTGTGTTTCGTTGAGCAACACCACACGCATTGTTATGTTTGATAATGGCAAAACTGAAAGGTTCTAAATCGCTCATTAATGCTACAGCAGCATCTATATCCAATAGATTGTTGTATGATAAATCTTTACCATGTATTTTTTCAAAAATTTCATCTAGATTCCCGTAAAAATTGGCTTTTTGATGTGGGTTTTCGCCGTATCGAAGCGGAGTAGTTCCTGAAAAATAGTTGTAAATAGCAGTATCATACTGTGAAGAAACTTTAAAGCATTTTGTGGCAAATGCTTTTCGTTGTTCGAGTGTTGTTACTCCTTTTCCGGTTTCTAAAATATCTATAATATCTTGATAATATGCTCGTGATGGAACACAAAGTACGTCGTTATGGTTTTTTGCCGATGCACGAATAAGCGAAATGCCTCCAATGTCAATTTTTTCAATGATTTCGGCAGGGTCATCGGTTTTTTGAAGTGTTTCTTCAAAGGGATACAAATCAACAATGATTAAGTCTATAGGAGGAATGTTGTAAAATGCGGCTTGATCTATATCTTCTTGCTTATCACGACGATATAAAATTCCTCCCATCACTGTTGGATGTAAGGTTTTTACTCGGCCTCCAAAAATAGATGGATAACCCGTTAGCGTTTCTATTTCGGTTGCAGGGATGTTTAGTCTTTTTAAATATTCAAAAGTCCCTCCGGTTGAAAATATATTAATGTTTTGTCGTGTTAATAATGCGGCAATTTCAGCAATCTTTTCTTTGTTATAAACGGTAATTAGGGCGTTTTTAATGTTTCTCATGTTTAATAGAATATGATTAAATTGTAATGTATTGTAGGTTATTGTATTACAAAAATAACAACGTAATTTTCATGTTTTGCAAAATTCGTTAAAATTTCGATATGTACCAACATTTTTTATTACATATTTACTAATTTTTTGAATATGATTTATAACAAATTACTTAAATAGAAATAGTATTATTCGATAGATTATCGGGAATTCTTCCAATTTGTAAAAATTACAGACTGAAATATTTTATCGAATAAATTTAATTCATTGTTATTCATAGTATAACGAAGAAAATCGAATCTAAATCATACAGAATCATTTTTATCTGACAATAGTAATTTGTAAATAATATTCGATTTGTTCATTTATTTTTTATACTTTTGTAATCAACAAAATAAAAATTTAAACCACTGATTTCAGTTTAGATATTAGTATATGCCAAAAAATAAAATAACAAAAAGCGAATTAGATGCATGGTTGGATTACATTAAAAAATGTAAAGTCCTTGTAATTGGCGATGTCATGTTGGATGTGTATATTCAAGGGAGTGTACATCGGATTTCTCCGGAAGCTCCGGTACCGATTGTAAATATTAGCGGTACTAAAACATGTTTAGGAGGTGCTGCCAATGTTGCTTTTAATATTCAGGCTATGGGAGCTACTCCCATTTTGTGTGGAGTAATCGGCAATGATATCAAAGGTTGTGAATTTATTAATACAATGGAAGAACACAGGATGCTTTCTTCCGGAATGTTGGTGTTGGATAGTAGAAAAACTACTGTAAAGACTCGTATTATCGGAAATAAAATGCAATTATTACGCATGGATGAAGAAGATGATGCTTATCTTTCGGAAGATGAAACGCTTCGATTTTACAAACATATTGAGTCCATACTTTTATACGAGACTATTCAAGCTATTGTGTTTGAAGATTATGATAAAGGAGTTATTTCGTCCGCGTTAATTCAAAAGGTAACTAAATTAGCTCAATCTAAATCAATTCCTGTAACGGTAGATCCAAAAAAACGAAATTTCTTGGATTATACAAATATCAGTTTATTTAAACCTAATTTATCCGAGCTAAGTAATGGATTAAATTTAGATAAAAATAGTTTGGATATAAGTACCTTAAGCAATATGATTCAAAAATTCATGTGTGACAATCAATTGGAAATAGTTATGACAACATTATCCGATAAAGGGATATTGATTTGTTATAATGAAAAATCATCGTTTGAATATGAATGGATTCCGGCTCATTTTCGTAGTATTGCCGATGTATCGGGTGCAGGGGATACGGTTATAAGCATTGCTACTTTGGCGTTAATTTATGGTTTTTCACCTTTGTTAATAGCGGAGGTATCAAATATTGCCGGGGGCTTGGTCTGCGAAACTATAGGAGTTGTACCCATTGATAAGAATGTGTTTTTATCTGAGTGTTTAGCTCTTTTACAATAAATTTAGACTTTTAAAAAATAAAAGCTAATAGTGTCATAGACACTATTAGCTTTTTATAATTACGAATGATTAAGAATTATTTTTTTGCGGGAAATACTTTGTCTATCAACTTAATGATAAAATAAAATAGAATCATAAAAATAAAAATCCCCAACATTCCGATACCTGTTACTTCTAAAGCCGCAATTACATTTGCCGAATTATATAAAATCATAATTTTTCCTCCTTTAATATTATAAGAATAATGGTATTAACGATAAAATAAGACCGCCGGCGACAACAGATCCGATTTGACCACTCACATTTGCACTTACAGCATGCATAAGTAGATAGTTGGTTTTATCTTCTTTTTGTCCCATATTATGAATAACCCTTGCCGACATCGGGAAAGCCGAAATACCGCAAGCGCCAATCATTGGATTCATTTTCTTTCCTTGAGGTAAGAAAACGTTAATTAATTTAGCAAACATTACACCTGCAAACGTATCAAAGATAAAGGCAATAAGACCTAATCCTATAATTTTTAATGTATCAACAGTTACAAATCGTTCGCCTGTCATTGTACTGGCAATGGTAATACCTAATAAGATAGTAACTAAACTAGCCAATTCGTTTTGAGCAGCTAAGGACAGTTTATTTAAAACGCCGCATTCACGAATCAAATTACCGAACATTAAAAATCCGATAAGTGCCAACGAAGAAGGGGCTATAACACCGGCCACAATAGTAACTGAAATAGGGAAAATAATTAAAGCGGCTCGAGAAACAACTTTTTTATGTCCTTCCATGTGGATACTACGCTCTTTTTTAGATGTGATGGCTCTAATAACGGGAGGCTGAATAATAGGAACTAATGCCATATAGGAATACGCTGCAACCGAAATAGGACCTAATAGATTAACCGCAAAACGGGAAGCAACAAAAATAGACGTTGGACCATCAGCGGCACCAATAATACCGATAGAAGCAGCTTCTTTAAGATCATAGCCTAAAAGGGTGGCAATAACCAAGGTGGCAAATATTCCGAATTGAGCTGCAGCACCGAATAATAATAAAAATGGAGACTTAAATAGGGGAGAGAAGTCTATCATCGCACCGATTGCCACAAAAATAAGTAGTGGAAAAACTTCGGTTGCTATACCTGCATCGAAGAAAACAGATAAAGCGCCTTCTAATGCTTTTCCGGTTGTGGGATCAATTTGAGTAAGGGCAGATGTAAGTGGAATGTTTACTAAAATTGCTCCAAATCCCATAGGTAGTAATAAGGTAGGTTCGTATTCCTTTTTTATAGCAAGGAATATTAAAGTTAAACCAACAATAATCATCACTACATTTTGCCATGTTATTGTATAAAATACAGGCAATAATTCAGGCATTAATTCTTGTAAATTCATGATTTATTTTATTATAATTTAAATATTAGTTAATTGTTATTTTTTTTTAATTCTTCAATTTCTTCTTTTTCTTTGATGATAATAGATAATAAGATGGCAATAACAAGGGTGCTGATAATGACTACTAACGATACCCATGAATGCGTTGAAAAGAAATGTTCAATAGCTTCGCCGCTGGCTTTGTTAATAAACCCAATGGCAGGTAATATCATTTTCACGCCTATAAACAACAAAATAAAACTAACGCCATGTTTTAAAAAGCGGAACATCCCCATAATTCCTTTTAAGGCAAAAAATAGGGAAATCAAACCCATTACGGCAAATACATTGGAAGAAATGGCTAAAAATTGTTCTTCCTGATTAGTTAAAATATTGGTTGCACCTTCTTTAATAACACCAATAATAGCAGGTATCGAATCAACGGCAAACAAAACATCGGTTGAACCTATTACCAAAAACACAAGCATAAACATGGTAATGTGAGTTTTACCATTGAGTTTTGAAAAGAAATGCGAATGGTCTAAATCGGGATCTACCGGAAATAATTTGGAACCGAATTTATATAAGAAGTTATTTTTTGGGTCTACTTGATCTTCTTCATTGGTAAACGCCATTTTATAAGCTGTCCATAACAAAATACCTCCGAAAATATAGATTACCCAATGAAATTGTTGAACCAATTCCATCCCAACAACAATAAATAAAATACGTAAAACAATAGACAATAGAATACCTAATTTCAATAAACGAGGTTGATTTTTAGATGATACACCCATTAATGAGAAAATCATAATAAAAACAAACAGATTATCAATCGATAAAGAATACTCCGTTAAGTAACCGGAAATAAATTTAATACCCATAATATGAGCTGTGTTTACCGTAGATTCCGGATTTGTTGGGAAGAAAAAGAAAAGTGAAGACCCAAATAATAAGGCAATTGTGATCCAGACTCCTGTCCACTTTAATGCTTTTGATACGGTAAATTCACCTTTTCGATGATCGGTAACATAAAAATCAATTGCAAAAACTGCCAAAAATACGGATATGAAAATTATCCAGTATAAGGTCATTGAATTCATAAAATAAATTTTTTAAAATTAAATAGTTAAATAAATTATAACGGTAAATTATCGTGTTTTTTCGGTGGATTTTCCAATCGTTTGCTTTGCAATGATTTCAATGCTTTAATTAAGCGATATCGCGTGTTACGAGGTTCAATAACATCGTCTAAATATCCAAATTTAGCAGCTACATAAGGATTCGCAAATTGATTTCTGTATTCCGCTTCTTTATCATTCATAAATTCGTTTAATTTAGCAGGGTCTTCGATGGCTTTAATTTCTTTACTCATTAAAATTTCGATAGCTCCTTTGCCTCCCATAACGGCAATTTCGGCAGTGGGCCATGCGTAATTTATGTCACCACGTAAATGTTTTGAACTCATAACACAATATGCACCGCCGTAATTTTTACGTAAGATAACAGTTAATTTTGGAACGGTTGCTTCACCATAAGCATACAATAATTTTGCTCCATGAAGAATTAAACCGCCATATTCTTGACCGGTTCCGGGTAAAAATCCCGGTACATCTATTAATGTAACCAATGGTATGTTAAAAGCATCGCAAAAACGGATAAATCTTGCACCTTTTCTTGATGCATTAATATCTAATACTCCCGCTAAAAACGAAGGTTGATTGGCTACAATTCCTACAGTCATACCGCCCATGCGTGCAAACCCAACGATAATATTTTTTGCATATTCGGGTAATATTTCCAAAAAATCCTTATTATCAATAATAGAATTGATAACTAATTTCATGTCATAGGGTTTATTCGGGCTATCGGGGATTATTTCATTTAAGGTGTTATCTACTCTTTCACTCGGGTCGGCACATTCAATTTCGGGAGGTGTTTCCATGTTGTTTGAAGGAAGAAAACTCAATAAATGTTTTATGGTATTTATTCCTTCTTTTTCATTTTCAGCAACCAATTGTGCTACACCCGATTTAGTGGAATGCATCAAGGCTCCGCCAAGGTCTTCGGTAGTAACATCTTCACCGGTAACGGTTTTCACAACTTTAGGTCCGGTTACGAACATATAACTGGTGTTTTTAACCATCATTATAAAATCGGTAAGAGCCGGAGAATACACAGCACCGCCTGCACAAGGTCCGAAAATTGCAGATATTTGCGGAATAACGCCGGAAGCTAATATATTACGTTGAAAAATTTCAGCATAACCGGCAAGGCTATTTACGCCTTCTTGAATACGGGCTCCACCCGAATCATTAAATCCTACAACAGGAGCTCCCATTTTCATGGCTTGATCCAATACTTTGCATATTTTTGCAGCTTGTGTTTCGGATAATGACCCACCGAAAGTAGTAAAATCTTGAGCATAAACAAAAACTAATCTTCCGTTTACGCTTCCATAGCCGGTAATTACACCATCGCGTAAATACGTTT
>CAYZQG010000071.1:0-8263 GCA_964480685.1 uncultured Lentimicrobiaceae bacterium | reverse complement strand
ACGTATTTTTGACGTAAAATTAATTGAAAAATTTTTTAAAATAAACCTAATTATAATTTAAAAAAAATATATCTTTGCAAACTAATATCAAGCATATGTTTAAGAAGACTAAAATATTCGGTTTAATTGGATTCTTAGTGCTTTATGTATCATTGCATACTATAGCACAAGATGTTCATTTTTCACAATATTATGCTAATCCTCTTTACTTAAATCCATCTTTTGCAGGTTCGGTAGTATGCCCTCGCATTGTAGCCAATTTTAGGGATCAATGGCCCGCAGTTAGTGGAACATATACTTCATATTCTGCTTCTTACGATCAACACTTTGATGCTCTTTCAGGGGGCATAGGCATTTTATTTCTTGGAGATAGAGCCGGTAATGGCTATATTAACACCAATGCAATAAGTTTAATTTATTCTTATAAATTAGATTTATCTCAAAAAGTTGCTTTACGTATGGCTGTTCAAGCTACCTTTCAACAAAAAACATTAGACTGGACAAAATTAGTATTTCCGGATATGATAGATCCTAAATCCGGTATTGTGTATGAAACACAAGAAGATGTTAAGTATTTAAGTAAAGGCATAGCTGATTTTTCAGCCGGTATGGTAATTTATTCCGATAAAGTATACGGAGGTTTTTCGGTAAATCATTTCACACAGCCTAAAGAAGGTTTTCTTACTGAAGATGATGACTTTGCACGTTTACCCATAAAATTCACCGTGCATGCAGGTGCTTTATTGGATATTAATAAACATAAAAGTAAAACTACGAAAAGACTTGGAGATATGTCTATTTCGCCAAATCTTATTTTCCAATATCAATCCAAACTGGGAGATGGAGCATCTTATGCCACTATGAATTATGGAGCTTATTTTAATTATTATCCTCTTACCGTAGGTTTATGGTTTCGTAACGGCTTCAAAAACCCTGATGCACTTATTTTTCTATTTGGTATAGAATATGATTTTTTCAAAATCGGATACTCCTATGATATGTCTGTATCATTTAAAGGTTCCGGTGGCACACATGAAATTTCTACCCAATTTAAACTACCTTGTCCTATAAAACAAAGAAGAATACGAGCTCTTAATTGTCCTAGTTTTTAATTTAATTTGAATAAAATTTATCAAAAATATGAATACCTATAAATTTTCAAAATTATTGATTGCACTTAGTTTAAGTCTAAGTTTTATTGTTTTTAATTCTTGTAAGCACGAATATTCCTCAACCACAGCTTGGGAATACAATAAACCTGAAAATGGAGGTTTTGAAGTAGCTCCCTATCAAGAACAAATCACAGGTCCGGGACTTGTTTTTATCGAAGGCGGTCGTTTTACAATGGGACGAACAGAAGAAGATGTAATGAAAGATTGGGATAACTATCCACACACAGTTACCGTGTCTTCTTTCTTTATGGATGAAGCCGAAGTCAGCAACCTTGCATATTTAGAATATTTGCATTGGTTATATCGGGTATTTGTTCCTGCCGATTTTATTTCCGTTTATGCAAAAGCGTTGCCTGATACAGCCTGCTGGCGAGATAAATTATCTTATAATGAACCTTATGTTGAATATTATTTAAGACATCCGGCATATAGAGATTATCCTGTTGTTGGTGTTAGTTGGATACAAGCTGTTAATTACTGCGCTTGGAGAACCGACCGCGTCAATGAACAAATTTTAGTCGATATGGGATTAATTAACCAAACAAATGAACCTACAGCTACCGGCTATTTTAACACCGATGCCTATTTGATGTATCCTGACTATGAACAAAACAGTGATCGTAGATTACAATATATCCTTACCGGTGAAGATAGAAATGCTCGCATGGAAGACGGAATATTATTACCAAGATATCGACTGCCGACAGAAGCTGAATGGGAATTTGCCGCATTAGGGCTTATTGGTAATACCTTACAAGAACGCGTTCTCGAGCGAAGAGTTTATCCATGGAATGGTCATTTTGCTCGTACCGACGACAAAAAATATTATGGTCGGTTTGTTGCTAATTTCCGCCGTGCCAACGGTGATTATATGGGAGTTGCAGGGAATTTAAACGATGTTGCTGATTACACTAGCCCGGTTATTTATTATTGGCCCAACGATTATGGTTTATACAATATGGCTGGAAATGTTTCCGAATGGGTAATGGATGTTTACCGTCAATTATCAATAGATGATATGACCGATTTAAATCCGTATAGAGGAAATAACTATATAACACCAAAACAAATGGACGATGGAACAATTGATGAACGTACTGATAACGGCGATAAAGTCGGTCAAGTTCCTATGGTTCCCGTTTCAGATTTTAAAAACGATAGAAGAAGAAATTATCGTTCTTCCGATAATAGAAATTATTTAGATGGCGATTGGGCTTCTAATTACGGTGCCGGTTCAACCGAAACATGGCAAAAATCAAATAATACCAAAGCAACTACTCAAATGTACGACAAAAACCCCTATCCAAAAGGAACCTATTCATTAGTTGACGATAACGCTAAAGTTTATAAAGGAGGCTCATGGAAAGATATGCAATATTGGTTAAGTCCCGGAAACAGAAGATTTTTAGAACAAGATGAATCAACTGCATATATCGGATTCCGTTGTGCTATGGCACGTGTAGGTTATCCTAATTACGGAAAATAATATGTATTTACTTATAGTTAAATCCTCCCTTTTTAAGGGAGGATTTATTTTTTATAATTAACTAAAATGATTTCAATTACAGAACTTTATAACTTATTTATACAATATCCCTGTATTTGTACCGACACAAGAAATATTGAAAAAAATTGCCTGTTTTTTTGTTTAAAAGGAGAAAATTTTAATGGAAATACATTCGCCTTGCAAGCCATACATCAAGGGTCCGCTTATGTAATCGTTGATGAAAAAGAATATGTTATTCATGAAAAATGTATTTTGGTTTCCGATTCCTTAAAAACATTACAGGATTTAGCTCTTCATCATAGAAAACAATTAACAATTCCCATCATTGGAATTACCGGCACAAACGGAAAAACAACGACAAAAGAACTTATAAACGCGGTACTTTCATCTTCCTATAATGTTATAGCTACAAAAGGAAACTTAAACAATCATATTGGAGTTCCTTTAACCGTTCTTTCTATTAATAAAGATGTAAGAATAGCAATAATCGAAATGGGAGCAAATCATGCTCACGAGATTGAATTCTTATGCAAAATTGCTTTGCCCACCTTAGGTATTATCACCAACATAGGCAAAGCTCATTTAGAAGGATTTCATACCATCGAAACCATCATCGAAACCAAAACTGCTTTGTATAAAGCGGTGAAAGAAGCACATGGAACCGTGTTTGTTAATAGCGATGATACTTTATTAATGTGTCATGCATCCGACTTAAAACAAATTACTTACGGCAAAAATCCTTCTGCCGACTTTATCGGTGAAATAATGGATAATACTCTTAGTTGCAACGTTTATCTACCGGCGTGTAAAGAAACGATATCCACTCAACTTATCGGGAATTATAACTTTTATAATATAATGGCTGCCATTGCCGTAGGATCATTTTTTAATGTAACATACAAAAATATTCAAACGGCTCTTGCCTCATATATACCTTCCAATAGCCGTTCTCAAATACTTACTAAAGCCACCAATACCTTGATAATGGATGCGTATAATGCCAATCCTTCCAGTATGGAATTAGCTCTTAGAAATTTTGCGGAAATCAAGAACAACCATAAAGTTGTTATTTTAGGTGATATGAGAGAACTCGGTGAGGTAAGCATGCAAGAACATCAAGCTATCGTTCATCTAATTATCGAACTACAACTTAAAGAAGTATATCTTATCGGGCATGAATTTGCTACCGTTAATCATTTCAATTTCCATTCCTTTGAAAATTTCGAAGAAGCATCTAAAAAAATCGCACAAGCCAACATACAACATTCGATGATTCTAATCAAAGGTTCTCGCGGAATGAAAATGGAACGAATGGTTGATTATTTATAAAATCTCAGCTTATGAAATTTCAATGTATCGGTGTCATGTCGGGAACCTCTTTAGATGGAATGGATATTGCTTTTTGTGTTTTTGAAAAAAAAAACAACACTTGGCACTATGAAATCAAACAGGCTCAAACATACCCTTATAGCAATGAATGGATAAATCGCTTACAAAATGCAGAACAAAATAATGCATTGAATTTTTGTCTTCTCCATACTGAATACGGAAATTATATAGGTAGATTAGTGAAAAAATTCACCAAAAAACATAACCTACCAGTCGATTTTATTGCATCCCATGGACATACAATTTTCCATCAACCCCACCATCATCTAAGCGTTCAAATAGGCTCGGGAGCTGCCATTGCAGCAGCCTGCGGAATACCCACTATCTGTGATTTTCGCTCCCTTGATATTGCTTTAGGAGGACAAGGAGCTCCTTTAGTTCCCATCGGCGATGAACTCCTTTTTAATGCTTATAATGCCTGTCTTAACATTGGCGGTATTTCAAATATATCCTATAAAATGAAAGATAAACGCATTGCTTATGATATCTCTCCCGCAAATATGATTTTAAATCATTATGCCCGTTGTAAAGGTCTTCCTTTTGATAAAAACGGACGTATAGCTCAATCCGGTAAATTAAACATTGAATTATTTAACCTATTAAATCACCTTGAGTTCTATACGCTTTCTTCTCCAAAATCATTAGGGAAAGAATGGGTAGATGCTACCTTTTTACCCTTAATTGAATCATTTGCTTTAACGATAGAAGATATTTTACATACACTTGTCGAACATATTGCATATCAAATCGGCACACTCATTAATATACAAAAATTTAACACGGTATTGATAACCGGCGGCGGAGCTAAAAATACATTTTTAATTAATAGAATTCAATTTTATGCAAAAGAAAGTCAACTCACAATACCTGATGAAAATTTAATTGATTATAAAGAAGCTCTAGTCTTTGCCTTTTTAGGATTGCTACGCTTTCAATCGTTAACTAATTGTTTGAAAAGTGTAACCGGAGCTAAACAGGATAGTTGTGGTGGTTGTATTTACTTCATTAATAATTAAATATTAAAATGTAACTATTTTATTTGATGGATATATTTTTCTTTTTTATTATTTTTATCTTCAAATGAAAAACATTTTTTTGTACATTTGCACTATTGATTTTATAAAAAAATTACGTATTTATTATTATTATAACTAATTAAAAAACATAATTATAAATTATATTCAGATGAAAAATATTAAGTATACAATAATTCAAACCCTCTTAATTCTCGGTATAATTATTCTTGTTATTTCAATTTATCGATCTTTAATGAGACCCGTTAAATTTAACGAAATATATGAAGCCCGTAAAGCTGAAGTTATTCTTAAATTAGAAGATATTAAAATTTTACAAACATATTACAAAACCGAAAAAGGTTGTTATGCACAAAATTTCGACCAAATAAAAAACTTCTGGAACGAAGGAAAAATGAAAATTGTGGTTAAAGAAGGACACGTGCCTGATACACTTACCGAAGCTCAAGCCATTAAATTAAAAATTGTTAAACGTGATACGGTTATTGTTAATGCTAAAGATGAATTACAAAAAGCAATACCAACATTAGATATCAACACATTTGATATTGTACCCCATTCAAACGGAGAACAATTTTATATCGCCGCCGATACTATTAAAAAAGGGAATATCAACGTACATGTTTATGAAATTAAAGCATTAAAATCTCAATATCTTAAAAACTTAAATGATGATGCTCGTATAAAAAGTTCATTCCTGGGGAAAATTTTATACGGCAATCTACAAGATCAATTTTTAGGCCCGAAGTTCGACTATAAAGACAATGTCATTGATGTAATATTGGGTTCATTAACAGAAGCCTCTACGGAAGGCAATTGGCAATAATTATGAATACAATGACTCCTGCTTTTGCCTACAAAAGCAATAAAGAAAATATTGATTTAGTAAAATATACAAAATCCATTCGTTTCACTTCGAATGGATTTACCATTTCTATTCATAATGATGAAATAAATGATCTTTATCTTGTAAATTACTATGAATTACCTTCTTCCTTGTCGGAAAAAGAAAAAGTGAATGCTATTTGCGACCTTAATAAAAATGTAGGAATAAACTGTAATAAAAATCTATTCTATTTTTATTCACGCATTAATACACAAATCCCCAAAGATTTTTATGAAAAAGAAAGTGATGAAGCTATCCTTTCCCTACTGACTCCCGAAAGTAATACTTCCTCCTTGCTAAGCGAATGGATTGATAAATACGAATTCTATAATCTATCGGTATGGAATACATCCTTGTTATCCATGATTCGTGAATTATTTCCCGATTTTACCGTAAAAACTTGCATTACGAGTTTATTTAACGTATTATATGCATCGAATGAAAGCGAAAAGAAAGTTGTTTTATTTGTAGAAAATATGCACTTTACCATATTGGCTGCCGATAAAACTCATTTTTTAGGGGCTAATGGGTTTAACTTTTTCAATGAAGCCGATTTTCTATACTTTACCGTAAATTTTATTCGTAAAATATTCGTTCAAAGTGATGATGTCCATATTTTGATGGGAGGAAATATTGAAGAACGTTCCCCTATTTTTCTATCTATAAAAAAATACTTCAAACAAACAACTGTTTTTCAAAATACACATTCATTCGAAATTGAAAACAATCACTATTTTTGTGATTTATTTTAGAACCTTTTTATGAGAATTATCAGTGGAAACCATAAAGGAAAACACATTGTTGCTCCGTTAAATTTACCGGTACGACCTACAACCGATTTAGCCAAAGAAAGTTTATTCAATATATTAAATAACTTTTTCTTTTTCGACAACATCAAAGTGTTGGATCTTTTTGCCGGAACGGGAAACATTTCGTACGAATTTGCTGCTCGTGAAGCACCATCGGTTATTTCAATTGATAATAATCAAGCTTGTGTGAATTTTATTCAAAAAACAGCTACCCTACTCCACTTCGAAAACATACATGTAATCAAAGCAGATGCTCCCGAGTTTTTAAAATCGTGCAAACAAAAATTCAATGTTATTTTTGCCGATCCTCCGTATACTTGGGAATTTTATTCATTGCTTCCCGAACTTGTTTTCAAAAACAATCTTTTACTCGAAAACGGCTTTCTTGTTATTGAACATTCGGCTTCGCTATCGTTTGAAGATCATCCGAAATTTTACCAACAACGTAAATACGGCAAAGTAAACTTCAGCCTTTTTGCCGAAAACTTATAAACTTTTAAAAATTATTTTCTTATGATTAAATCAATGACAGGTTTCGGAAATTATGTGTATAAAGATCAATTTAAGACATATCATGTAGAAATTAGAAGTATCAATTCCAAACAATTTGATTTTTCGATTAAAGTTCCTCCCGAATTTAGAGATAAAGAAAATGAAATCAGAAAAATAGTTTCCGTGCTGTTGGAACGAGGAAAAGTTGAATGCGTTATTTTTATCGAAAAAGATGATTTAACCACCGGTAATTTTTCTATCAACTCGAATGTGGTAAAAAAACATTATAACGATTTGAAAAACATTGCTCACGATTTATCGTTAAGCACATCCGATGCCGAGCTTTTATCTATCTCAATGAATATTCCCGATGTGATTGAAACTGCCAAAATCGAAAACACCGATGAAGAATGGAACAGATTGGAACAAACTATTCAAGAAGCCTGTCGTTTAACCAACGTTTGTCGTGAAAACGAAGGGAAAATATTAGCCAACGATTTTAAATTACACATCAACCTGATATTAAACTATCTAAACGAAATTGCTCCTTTTGAAACTGAACGCATTCAAACAATTAAAACGCGTTTACAAAAATCGCTGAACGATTTATCGGAACAAACGCCCTCGTATGACCCCAATCGTTTTGAACAAGAATTGTTATTTTATTTGGAAAAATTAGATTTCACCGAAGAAAAAGTTCGTTTGGCTAAGCATTGCGATTATTTTATAGAAACCATGAACGAAAACACTTCCAACGGAAAAAAACTTTCGTTTATTTGTCAAGAAATTGGAAGGGAAATCAATACATTAGGGTCAAAATCATCGGAATTTAACATCCAACAAAAGGTTGTACAAATGAAAGATGAATTGGAGAAAATCAAAGAACAGTTAGCCAATATTCTTTAATTAAAGTACGGCTGTTCGGGAAATTGCAACCAATGCGTATACTCTTTTCCCAAATCACCAACGGCTTG
>CAYZQG010000070.1:0-8284 GCA_964480685.1 uncultured Lentimicrobiaceae bacterium | reverse complement strand
AATAATAATCGTTTACGCTACCCGACGATTCACCAGCGATAGGTTTGAGGGAGGAATAGCCCCTCCTAACCTCCCCACTTGGAGCGAAGCGGAAACGTAAGTTCAGCAAAGCTAAAGCATGAGTACCATAATATAAATATTCATTAGCTCCACGAATAAAGGGGAGGAACAATAAAAAACAAGGGTTTATCCCCTTGTAGTCCGAACTGAAAACCGGTGCGAAGCAATCGCCTTTGAATCGTCTTGACTTTTTCGTTCTTTTTGGTCAAGCAAAAAGAACAAGAAAAAAACAAGCCCTAATTTGACACACCACCCATTAATTATAAAACCAAACACTTATAATAAAAGTGATAGATGGTAAATTACTTTATCGGTGTGCTATTTTTTATTATAATACTGTCTTTATTCTGCCTTGGATAGCGAAGAAAGCGTTTTCTTTTTCCATTGACTTAACATAACTCCGGCAACAATAATCAACATGCCTATTAGTTTGTTGAGGGTCATGTTTTCGTGCAGCAATAAAAACGAAACAATGGCGGTAATCACCGGAATTAAATTCGTAAAAACACTGCTGCGGGTAATGCCAATTTGCCTAACGGTAATGGTATAGAAAATAAACGCCAAAGTAGAACAAAACACAGCCAACACCAATAACGAGCCCCATAATTCCACTTGGGGCGACATAGTTGAAAATACCGGAATACTGTTTTGTTTTATAGGTTCTCTATATATCAACATCAAAGGCAAAAACATGAACAACGAAAAAGTATTTTGCACGGCAATAATCCAAACGGGATGAATCTGAGCCGATACCTTTGTCAACACCAAGCCGTAACATACCGCCGAAAAAACGGCTAAAAATAAAAGCAACAAACCGACAATGTCCACCACAAACGCCATATTTTTCCCCAATATCATAAAAACAACGCCAACAAACGATAAAGCAATTCCCAATATATTTATTTTTAATAATTTAACTTTATAAACAAAATACATGGTAATGGCGGTAAACACCGGTATGGTCGAAATTAGTAAGGCAGTTATGGTTGGGCTTACACGCTGTAAACCGAAAGTTTCGCCGATAAAATAAAGAAAAGGTTCAAAAAAAGCCAATATGGCAAGCATTTTTATATCGCTCCATCGGATAACATACTTTCGGTAAAACAACAAGGTAAGTATCCAAACAAACACACACGATATCAACAAACGCGTAAAAAGAATGGAAAACGGATCCATGTATTTAAGCACAATGGTACTGAATACAAACGACATTCCCCAGAATATCATTGAAAAAATGATTAATACATACACCCCACCTGAAATTGATTTTTCGTTCATTCGCTCTCCTTATTTTCTTCCGAAATCAGCCGGAATTTCGCCCCAAGTTTGGGTTTCCCATTTCAGAACTTTATTGATATATACATTCTCTTTCAGCCACTTCTCTGCTCGTTGTACCAAGAGAAAAAGATCGGCATTCTTTTCGTTTTGAATCATTTTGGTTTGCGTTTTCTTTTGTCTGACCCATTTCATAGCGGTAACACTGTCGCTGTAAATCGGCACCTCAATGTGATGGCGTTTGCAATAGGACAAGGCATGCACCAAGGCTAAAAATTCCATTAAATTATTGGTGCCTTCGGGAAAAGGACCGTTCTGAAAGATAATTCTTTTCGTTTCGGTATCCACGCCACGGTATTCGGCTTCTTTGGTTTTGCCGTTACAAGCACCATCCACCGAAATACTCGGAACAACGGGAGAACCATATAAAGCATCCCATATCAATTTCATGGGACGTTCTTTGGGTTGAAGATATTCCTTACTCCCTTTACGAAAAGCTTCTTCAGCTTCTTCCTGCGTAGGAAACGCTTTGTATAAAGGCGATGGGAAACCTTCTACCTGTCGTTTACAGGTTTCCCAATTATCAAACACCCCTTCTTTTTTTCCTTTCCAAACTACATAGAATTTCTTTGGCATTAATAAACTTTCTTTCTAAATGTAAACTAAAAATAATTAAAACAATATTTCAGTCCTTTGTAATCTTCGGTTAAGCGTAATCTGAAAACGTTTTTTACATCCTTTCGTATGCCTGCATGTATTCGTAGTAAAGATCTTCTTTCCCTTGTTTCTTGAAGCTATCGGCAAGAATTTTATAGAGTTTTTTGGCAGCGCCACGTTCATCCAACCCTTGTGATTGATAAATTTTCATTAATTGTTGAGCCACTTCATCGTTCACCATACCAAAATCAATTAATGCAAGCAATTCTTTTTCGGCACCGATCATATTTCCTCGACTCATAAAGATTCTGCTGGTAACCAAATAGGCTTGTGCATTTTTAAAATTAATACTCTTTAATAAATTACACACTTGTAATGCATTATCAATTTCGTTTTTAGATAAATAATAATTCATCAAATATAAATTTGCCATTTCGTTGTGCGATTCGATGGATAAAAGTTTATCAATATATGTTTTAGCTTGTTCAAAGCGATTGGTATTAAAATAGATTTCAGCTATATTAAAAAGAGCAGCTTCGTTTGCCGGTTCCAAGGCAACGGCTTTGTTTAAATAAACAAGGGCACTATCATATTCCTGCTTTTCTTTTAATTGATTTCCTAACCTATCCGACTTATCGGCACGCTTCAATATCAAGCATATCGCTTTTCCGTCAACGGTGATGGTATGTACGGTGTTTTTAGGAGGAAAGTATTTACTCTTTTGCAATTCGGGCGATATGCCGGTAATAACAAAGATGGCATAATCCCAATCCGAATTTCCACGTTCGTACCAGCGAGCAAAGCCTACTTGGAAACGATTGGTATCGTTACGGAAATAATAACCCACCGAAGCAGGATGCCAAGTAGAAACAATGATTTTATTTCCGGTTTCCAAACCCGATTTTTTCGCATTGGCAATAATCCATTCCGAAGCTTCACGGGTAGAATGATAATAATAATCCATTTCATAATCTCCGTAAGCACCTTTAACACCGCCCACAAATTCGTTGAAATATACATATTCGTAGGGATGATTTTTAATTATATGTATTAAAGGTGTTGTTAATAAAAGACATGGCAGAACGGAAAGTGCTATTTTGGCGTATTTATTTTTTACAAATTCAACCAAAGCATTGAATCCTAAGCCTGCCGACACAACCATGGGCAAATAAGCAAACATAGAATGTCGCCATCCGCCATATACATTGGCATTGGTATACACAATCCAAAAAATAGGGAAAATAAATGAAAAATAAACGATTAAACTCGTAAATCGATTTTCTTTTTTCAAACCGCCAACAAATGGATAAAGCAACATCCCGATAATAACCGCAATCGGAATGCTTATCAAAATATATTTAGGGGTATAATACCAAGGCAAAGCATCGGACCATTGAAGATTACCTTCAAAATTTTGTCGAATGGCAGTAGCAAATTGCGACATACCCGAAAAAGCTTCTTTCACATGTGCAATCGGACTTTCCAAGGCGTAGGGCCATACTAAAACCATCAGCACATACGCTGCTAACGAAATTCCTAAGCCGTATTTAAGCATTTTCCAAAATAAAAATGAAACCGTCTGTTCTTTAGGTATGCTTACTTTTACTTTCTTTTTCGAAGGAGTATTTTTCTTTTGAACGGCATTAATTCGATATTGACGAATAAGATAGACCAATCCAAAGAAACCGAAATACGGAATCAACAATAAACCGGGAATACGAACCGCCATGGCAAAAGCCATACTTACAATCAACATAAGAATGGTTGAACGGCGAGGTTTTGGAAATTCTTGCAAGAAAACGGTAATGTAATATACGCCCATCATCATAGCTGTAGCAAATGAAACGTCTTTGATATTATTGAAAGAATGACCTAAAAAGCGAGGCGAAAGAAACAAAAACAGAGCAGCAAAAACAGCAGCTCTGCGTTTCCCGCTTATCCGTAAAGCCATCAAAGCAACAAACACGATTCCTAACCAACCGAAAATGGAATTGACTATGTGACGTGTCAACATTACATCGTCGATATTAAATATTCGAGCAATAAAACCTGCAAAATTATCAATCACCTGCCCGTATAAAGGAAGGTTCCAATATTCTGGTTTCCCGTTTTTTAATATCGTAGTGGATACGGCAGCGGTATCATTACCAAAAGTTTTATAATACGTAAGCACATTGTTTGCCTGCGTAGCTTGCATTTCTTCATCACCGTTCATACCTGCACCGATACTCATTATAATCATGGCAATGAGAATAACACAAAAAAAGGCAACCCATGCCAGATTTTTTTTATCTTTAAAATAATCAAGATTTAGTTTCATACTTCGTTGTATTTAATATTTCTACTTTAAAAATTTAGTTTTTCACCTATAATATATTCGGGACGATCTTTCGCTTCGTCGAACAGATTCCCCATGTATTGTCCCAGCACACCGATGGTTAATAATTGTACCCCACCGAAAAAGATTATCAAAATAATGAGCGTTGTCCAGCCTGTTACCAAGGCATCCGGATTTACTATTTTGGTAATAATAGCTATCAAAGCATATACAATACCGATTAAAACCGATATAAATCCCGAAAAGGTAGCTATTTGTAAGGGTTTTTTTGAAAAATAAAACACCCCAATCATGGCAAATTTCAACATTTTCTTCAGCGGATATTTGGTTTCACCGGCAAAACGTTCTTCGCGTTCATAATAACAAGGCACTTGTTTATAACCCATCCAACTGATAAGTCCGCGAATGTATTTATTTTTCTCTTCCAAGCGATTAAAAGTTTCAATGATATGACGGTCAATCAAGCGAAAATCGCCCGTATCAACCGGAAATTTTACATCGGACAGATTATTTAGAAAACGATAAAAATATTTGGCTGTTATCAATTTAAACCAACTTTCGCCTTTGCGTTTTTTACGTACGCCATACACTACATTGGCTTTTTGCTCATCCATAATTTTCAGCATTTCTATAATTACTTCGGGAGGATCTTGCAAATCGGAATCAATAATTACGGCGGCATCTCCCTTGCAATGATTAATGCCGGCTGTTACGGCACATTGATGCCCGAAATTACGTGAAAAATTAAGAACTTTTACTTTATCATCTTCTTTTGACAGTTGATATAAAATTTCGTAGGTTTTATCGCGACTTCCGTCGTTGATAAAAATCAATTCGTAGGCATGTTCCATCCCACTCATCACACTTGTTAGACGTTTATACGTTTCCTTAATGACCAATTCTTCGTTAAAACACGGAATTATAACCGATAGTAACATAGCTCTTATTTTTTATTTGTAAATGTAAAAATTAAATTTCGGGCAAGACATAGCATCCATGCCATGGCAAATGCCATTATTTTATCGGAAAATGAAAATTTTATACTGTTTTCATGGGTTAATTTCTTTCTGAATTGATGAAAAACTTTAGCAGGTTCCCATTTCGATGTAGCCGTAAACGAATGATTCGATACCCGAAACGAAAACAAAGGCTCTTTCAACACAAATAGACACCCTTGTTTTAAGACCTGTGTATAAAGCTGCAAATCTACAACATAGGTTAATGATTGAGGTAAATCTATTTTTCCGGCTTTTTGCACGGCTTCGTTTAAAAACAAAACCGAACCCGGTTCGCCAAAAATATTGGTACCGTGACGAAAACTTTTTCGTAGTGCCTGTTCACCCTGATATAAGCCTGCTTTTCCGGGAAAATGTTTTATAAACAGTTGTTTCCCTTTTTCATTGATAACAAATTTTTCTGCAGCAACCATTACAATTTGTTTATCTGTATGTTGCATAAACACCTTCACTTCTTTTTCTATACACGTATTGGTAATTACATCATCGGCACAAAGTAATTTGACATACATACCCTTTGCTTTCGACAAAACGATATTAAAATTACCCACCATCCCGAAATTTTCGCTGTTTACCGATAGTTGAATTCTTGGGTCTTGAATGTGTCTAATCAATTCAACGGTATTATCGCTTGATTGATTATCGCATATAATGATTTCAAGATTTCTATAGGTTTGATTTAATACACCTTGCAATGTTTCTACGATCGTCTTAGCTGCTTGATAAGTAGGAATGCAAACACTGACCAAAGGAAGTAAAGGTGTAGATGTATTCATGGGATGTTTATTTATTTTTCGTTAAATATAAGGCAATTCCTTCTTCCAAACTTAATTGAGCTTCCCAACCGGGCAAAACAATTCCTTTGTTCCATGGGCACATAATTTCTCTGTTTCGATACGGACGACCGCCCCATACAATATTAAATTTTGTTCCACTTACTTTTTCGAAAACAGATACCACTTCTTTTAATGTAAATCGTTGTTTTGCAGCAAGAATATAGTCATTTCGGGAACATTTCTTTTCGTTAAGCATTTCGATTAAATGCATAAAACCCGAAACAATATCTTGAATATGTAAAATTTCCAAGGATTGATCTCCGGGCGACATTTGCAACTGCTCGCCTGTAACAACGGCTTCTTTCAACACGGTAAATAATTTACGTCGGGTATCTCCGTCTCCGAAGCTGTCGGATAATTTTAACGTAACAAATTTTAAATCGGAAGTTTGGGTATAAAAAGCTGCCATATCAATAAATGCCTGTTTAGAAGCAGCATATAAACTTGACGGACAATAATCGCTGCTGTCGCTGTTAAAATGTTGCCAATACGTACCGGTATTTAAAAACCATTTCACATCGGTTCCTTGAACGGCTTCTAAAATAGCTGTTCCTAAAAACACATTGGAAAGGAGTATATCTTTAATCTGCTCGGGTTGATGTTGAGCCACAAACATGGCTGCCAAATGTACAATTCCTTCAATATGCTTTTCCATTAAATAAGCATGCAATTCCGGAATAGTATCATAAAACTCAATTACTTCTACTCCTTCGGGAATGGAACATTCTAATTTGGGAGGGATTAATATATATACTTGATGTTTAGCACATAAAGCTTTAACCAAATGGGTTCCAATAAAACCGGTTCCGCCTGTGATAAGTAATTTCATTAAAAAGGAGTTTTAAATTGTTGAAAGGAATCAAATTTCAAATCTCTTTCCGACACTATCGGTTGTTCGATTTGCCAATCAAAGCCAAAAGAGTTGTATAATATTCCTTTATCCTGTTCTTTGGCATAAACGGTGGTTTGCATATAATTTACAATGGTATTATTTTCTTTCGCACAAAATCCGTGAGCCATTCCTTTTGGAATGTATAATGCTAATCCGTTCAAGGCATTAAGTTCACAAGAAAACCATTTTCCGTACATAGACGATGTTTTTCGTAAATCGAGAACAACATCCAAAATAGAGCCTTGATTTACAAATACAAGTTTTGTATGCTCACAAGGAGGTGTTTGAAAGTGCATGCCTCGAATTACGTTTCGGTGCGAAACGGAATAATAAAATTCTTTAAAATCACTATCTAAAGCATTTTCTTTAAATAAGATTTCCGAAAAAATCTTTTGAAAACCTCCTCTTTGATAGTTGAAAATTACATTTTCTAAGACAAATAAATCCGGAAAATGGGTAGATAGTTTATTCATACTAATTTATTTACAAGAATTTACAAAGGTTTTTATTTGTTCCACCATATATTGGAGCATTTCGGGTTGCATGCCCGGATAAACGCCTATCCAAAACGTATTTTCGGTAATGATATCGCTGTTTTTTAAATCCCCTATCACTCTATATCCTTCGCCCTTTTCACGTAAGGCATTAAAACAAGGATGTTTAATTAAATTACCGGCAAAAAGCAAGCGTGTTTGGATATTATGTTTTTCAAGATATTGAATTATATCAATGCGATTAAACGAGGCTTTGGGTTTAATGGTCAATAGAAAACCGAACCAAGAAGGCTGAGCATTTTCAACGGCTTCGGGTAAATAGAAAACATCTTCCATATCGGCTAAATGTTCACGCAAATAATTCCAATTATTTCTTCTAATTTCTACAAAATCAGACAATTTTTTTAGTTGAGCACATCCGATTGCTGCCTGCATATCGGTTACTTTCAGATTATAACCGAAATGAGAATACACATATTTATGGTCATAACCGTTAGGAAGCTCGCCATGTTGCTGTGTAAACCGTTGATGGCAGGTATCGTCTTTCCCCGAAGGGCAAAAACAATCTCGTCCCCAATCACGTAAGGAAGCAACAATGCGTTTTAATAATGCATTATCCGTATAAACGGCACCTCCTTCACCCATGGTAATATGGTGTGGAGGATAAAAACTGGAAGTCCCTACATCGCCTATTGTTCCGGTAAATTTCCATTTCC
>CAYZQG010000069.1:0-8352 GCA_964480685.1 uncultured Lentimicrobiaceae bacterium | reverse complement strand
TAAACTTTGAATAGTTAATTTATCGGAGGTCGGATTGGGAAATATATTCATTCCTTTATATTCCGTTTTCTCAACAATATCGGTTTGAACTTGAATGAGCAAAGAAGATTTATCGGTCGTATCACATCCGTTAAATGCAAATACTTCTATTTGAATCGGATTAAGATTATTAATTGAAATCACTATTGAAGACGAAGTTGTAATTCTATCAAATAACAGTTTACTGCCATTTTGAGTAATTTCTTCTACAAACCAATAGTATAAAGTTGCACCTTGAACAGGTGTAATTGAATAGGTATAATTAGCAAACGAAGAAACGATTGAATCTCCTGATATTTTCCCTATAGTACCTAAAGCCATGGGTTCTTTGATTTCAATGGTATCATAACGAAAGCAATTGTTATCATCGATTGAATAGACAAAATATTTTCCTGCATAAAGATTTTTCCTTTCGGAAACAGGCAAACCGTTTGTGTAGCCCAAATCTTCCCAATAGTGATTTACAGGAGCCAAATAATCTCCGGTAATACCAGTAATTTTTATTTCACCACTATCCATTCCTACGCATCTATTATGTTTAGTTGCATACCGAATCCCAAATTCCATATCATCAACAAAAGCCGTATCATAACTGCATCCCAACGCATTGGTACCTTTTACAATATAAACACCGGCTCTATCAATGATTGCGGAGGAATCGGATTGAACTCTTTTTACATTTTTCCATTCATACTCATCGGCACCAACAGCAACAATTTCAGTTTCTATATTTTTACAAATAATGGATGGCGTATTAATTTTCACATTAATACCCGGATACGAATAAACGATTACTGATGCCGTATCTGCACAGCCGTTTTCAGTATAAACGGTTAATAATAGCTTATAAAATCCGGTATCTTTAAACGTATAGCTAACAGATGAATCTCCGGACACATATTCAGTCCCTTTATTTTCACTTATTTTAGAAATATTCCATTCCCAATAAGAAACGTTTGAACCCGAAGCATAAGCATATTGAGATAGATGAACCGTAGATGGATAACATTTATCCGTTATCGAATCGCATGTAAAATCGGGAGAAATGAAGGTTTGCTTAATAGTACAAGAAAGTGCTGAAGAACAGCCTATGGCAGAAGTCATAACTACTGTATATTGGGAACTATCCGCCGGATTTTGCACATACAATATCCGATTAGTACCAACAACACCACCGTTAGGTCCTCGCCATACATACGAAACAAAGCCATCGGGAGCTTCCAATCGGGCTATGGCAGAACAATATTGAACATTAATTTTCATAGAATTACATTCTGCTACAAAATAACCGTATCCAAAATGCCCTCCATATCCACAATCGGCAGTAGCGACTACAAAATAAATTGTTCTTCCAATTAAAGAATATAAACTTAAGCCAACAGTAGTCCAATCCCTCCAATGTACATCAGATCCACAATCTTGAAAACCGGGAATACTTGCACCACAAACTACTGAATAGCGATTACATGGTATATTTAACAAATTTCCGGTAGAATCTTGTATGCGTAACTCAAAATATGGTTGCGCTTCAACCGGATGACTTGGATCCTGAAAAACAACCGCAAAACGTAGTAATAAAAGGGCATTATTTGTATCTACTTTCATTTGATAAATGATTGCATCAGCTTCATACATCGTATTATCATTTCCTATTCTTGCACTTTGATTATACCCATCGGGAATTAATGCTAATTGAGTATTTGGAGTCCCGTTACATGTATGGGAATCATATCCGTATATATTTGTCATAATGGCATGTCTTCCATAAACAGGGATACTTCCCGTCCAAACTAAATCACTATACGCCGTACTTGGTCTGCCGCTGGAAGAGGAAATTTTACATACCCAATTTGAGAAATTTCCTTGACTGAAATTTAAATTCGGGCAAGATGAAGAATTTTGTGCTTGAGTAAAATGTCCAAAAATAACAAGGATTATTATTATCCGAACTTTTTTGATTGCTGTTTTCATTTTTATATATTTTTAAAGTTTCTTACTATTATTAGACGTAATTAAGTTGTATTTTGACGCCTTCAATTAAACTAATATATTTATCATAGATACAATTATTTACATTGATTTTTCGGGTGTGTTTTTTAATTAATTATAAAATCATCTCTTTGTTTTAGCATTATTTATTCAAAATCACAAACACCGTTCTTCTATTTTTAGCTCTTCCCTCTTCCGAATCGTTGGAAGCAACGGGTTTTGTATCGGCAAAACCTTTATACGTTAAGCGAGAAGGGTCTATATGTCGCTCAATAAGATAGTTATAAACTTCTTTAGCACGATTTTCCGACAAAATCATATTATCTTTGCGTTGTCCGATATTATCGGTATGTCCTTGAATTTGTATAATGATAGAAGGATTATCATTTAAAAATTCTATCAAAACTTCGATAACGTTTTTTGATTGTTCGGTTAATTCCCATGAATTGGTAGCAAAGTAAATATCGTTTATATTATAAGATTTGCCCACTTCAATCGAATTTAATGCCATATCCATATTTTTCAATTCTTGTTTACCTTCAGAGATTAATGTTTTGGGAGCAATATATTTCAAATCACAAACAGCATTTTCTTGTTTAACCGATAACACATAATCATGTTGAACATCCGCTATAATTAAGGCATACTTCCCGGTATTTTTATCCACATTAATAGTTTCGATTTTTTTGGTATCCACATTTTGTAAATGCATTTGAATATCCGCAACATTTTCTTTTTCAAAATCCACTTTTCCTTTCACCAACAATACTTTATTTGGCTGAGCTCCCTGGTATAAGTCGAATTCACATATATCATAATTCTTAGTAAAACGATTGCTCACGAAATAGGCTTTATCCCCCAATATACTAACAAACAATCCTATATCATCATCTTCGGAATTTATTGGATAACCAATATTGGTCGGCTCACCCCACCTGCCGTTTTCTCCAAGTCGCGAAAAATAAATATCATAGCCTCCTATTCCGCGATGACCATAAGAGGAAAAATACAAAGTTTTGGTATCACCGTGAA
This sequence comes from uncultured Lentimicrobiaceae bacterium, assembly GCA_964480685.1. GTDB lineage: Bacteria > Bacteroidota > Bacteroidia > Bacteroidales > WCHB1-69 > UBA5266. The sequence goes on along the minus strand of CAYZQG010000069.1, from coordinate 5,292 downwards.
TATAAGGAGTTTTTTCGTTAAATTCCGTATTAACGGGTTTTCCTACATTTTTCGCAGGTCTCCAATTACCGTTTACATCCCGTGTAGAAAAATAAATATCGTAATTAATGGTTGTGTCAATTCCATTGGAACGATCACTTACGAAAAATAGAGTTTGTCCGTCTGGACTGATGCTTGCCTGTGATTCCCAAGTATCTTCTCCATTTATATTTTTCCCTAAACTATTAATTGGAGTCCACTCTCCATCAATGTATTCGGAGTAATACAAATCGCAATTATAATAAGGTTTTTCACGTATTAAAACATCTTGGCATTTTGTAAATACCATGTATTTTTTATCGATCGTTATTGTTGGACTTCCCTCATTTTTACTTATATTAAAAGGTTCCGGCATAGGAGTTCCAGCATTAAAATTTCCGTCGGATTGTCGTTCACTTATCATAAAAAACTCCTTATACTCGCTTGTTGTTTTTCCACTAATACGTTGTTTTACATTTACTAATGAACGACGGGTAAATAACAAATTATCGTTATCGGGCGAAAGTGTAGCTAAATATTCTTCATCGGAAGTACTTACATTTGGAAGCGATTGAGGATTAAACGAAACCGGATTATTATAAAGTTTATCATATACTTCTGCATAAGGAATCAAATTTTCGGCAATTTCTTTTTCTTTCGGATTAATTCTATCCACATCTTCTAAAAACTTTTCAAAAGATGCAATTGCTTTATCATATCTTCTAGTATCAAAGTACATTTTCCCCATTTGAAAATACAGTTCCATATTATATCCCGGACATAATTGAATCACCTTTTCAAAATATAGCAACGCATCTGAACTTAATTGTTCCAGTTCGGCAGGTTGTTTTTCGATTTTTCGAGCAATTTGCATCCCTAATTGATAATAGGGGGCTGCCCAATCATCTTGTATTTCTATTGCTTCTTTATAATATTCAGTAGCTTTTGCATTTTCGCCTTCTTTAGCAGCATCTCTGCCTTTATCGTACAGTCTTTGAGCTTTTTTATCAATTTCCAATTCACACGGACTGGTCTTTTGAGCTTTCCCTATTTGAAAAACCGTCAAAAAAACAACGAACAAAACGATAAATTTTTGCATAAATTTCTTTTAATTTTTTACTTTATTATAACGATTTTTTTTTAGCTTTGTTTTATTGACATTCCATTTTTTAAGGATTTACTTTTTTATAAAAAAGATATTTTTTACTTTGTATTCAATTTCTTTTATCGATTTACGTTTAAGCAATAATATGTCAAGAAAGAAAAGAAAATTAAAAGCCTATCTTATTCCCTTTCTATTGGGTATCATGGTTATTTGGTTTTTATTATTCCTTAAATTCAGAAATCGCTATAACTCTCCTGATTTAGATATCAATAATTTAAGAGAATACAATACGATATGTGGAATTGATATTTCAAAATACCAAGCACGAATTAATTGGGAGAAAGTAGCATCGCAAATTGATTTTGTTTATATTCGAGCTTCCAGTGGAAGTAATTACAGCGATCCATTGTTTGAAAAACATTATGCCAATGCCAATGACAACGAAATTCCAACCGGAGCTTATCATTACTTTGTTTTTAACGTCAGCGGCATAAAACAAGCTGAAAATTTCTTAAAAAATATCGGAAATAATTATTTTGAACTACCCTTAGTTATAGATGTAGAAGAACATCCTAAATACGGACGATCTAGTTTCAATTATCAAACCACTATTGATAATTTGAAAAATTTTATCACCACCGTTGAAAATAAAACAGGCAATCAACTTATGATTTACACAAACAAAGAATGTTATGAAAAATATATTAAACCAAATTTTCCTACTCACCGACTTTGGATTTGTTCTTTTCAAAACAAAGAAACCTTACCTCCACATTGGACGTTTTGGCAAAAAACACATACCGGAAAAATTGATGGCATAAATGGGTTTGTTGACATTGATGTATTTAACGGAAATCGAGCAACTTGGTTTGAATATATCGGAAAAATCATGTAATTATGTCAGATTTTCACTTCAAACGGTTTTCGCTTTCAGACGATAAAAGTAGCCTCAAAGTTGGGACAGATGCCGTATTGTTAGGAGCTTGGGCTACAATAGAAAAAGCAACAAACATCATGGATATTGGTTGCGGTTGCGGAATAATAGCTTTAATGGTTGCACAACGCTCACCGGCAAACGTTTTAGGTATTGATATTGACAAGGATTCGGTAGAAGAAGCCAAAAAAAACGCAAAACGTTCACCATGGAACGAACGGGTTGATTTTGAATGTATAAGTTTACAAGATTTTTATCAGATTTCTAAAAATGAACTTTTTGACAGTATAGTTTGTAATCCCCCCTATTTTGAAAATTCACTCAAATCGCCTTATGAAAAGAAAAATATAAGTAAACACAACGACCTTCTTTCGTATGAAGACCTTGCCAAGATAGTTTCCCTATTATTAACACAAAACGGATGTTTTAATGTAATTTTACCGTTAAACGGCTACGAAAAATTTGAGAAAATATGCCAAAAAGCAGGTTTATTCCCTACAAAATGCTGTCTTATAAAACCTTCACCTACAAAAAAAACACATCGTATCATGAGTTGTTTTATTAGAAAAACAAGTTTATTATCTATTGAATATTTGTTAATTAGGGACGAAAAAGGTGTGTTTTCGAGCGAATATAAACAATTAACACAAGACTATTATTTGAAATTATAATGTGTTATTTACCAAATCTATAAAAAAATACACTAAAAAAATCAAAATCAGCAATCATATATTAATAATTTTAGTACTTTTGCAGACTAAATTTTTAGAGAATAAAATAAAAAATAACCATGTACGCAATTGTAGAAATAGCAGGGCAACAATTTAAGATTGAAAAAGATCAGAAGGTCTATGTTCACCGCCTGAATGCTGAAGAAGGAGCTAAAGTTGAGTTTAATCAAGTATTATTAATTGATAACGACGGAAAAGTAAAAGTAGGAATGCCAACTGTATCGGGAGCCAAAGTTTCGGCAACGGTATTAAACCATTTAAAAGGAGATAAAGTTCTCGTTTTTAAGAAAAAACGTAGAAAAGGATACCAAAAATTAAACGGACACCGTCAATATTTAACTCAAATTGAGATAAATCAAATTGAAGCATAATTAACAGAGTAAAAACACCTAAATAAATATATCATGGCACACAAAAAAGGAGTAGGAAGTTCGCAAAACGGTCGTGAATCCGAAAGCAAACGTTTAGGCATTAAAATTTTTGGTGGACAAGCAGCCATAGCCGGTAATATTATTGTTCGTCAAAGAGGTACTGTTCATAATCCGGGTGAAAATGTAGGCATGGGTAAAGATCATACCCTTTTTGCTTTGGTTGATGGAAAAGTCAGTTTTAAGAAAAAAACAAGCGGAAGATCCTATGTTTCAGTAACACCTTCTGAACAAGCTAATTAATTTTAATATTATATTATAAAACAATAAAACTGCACTAATGATTTTGGTGCAGTTTTTGTTATAAAAACGATAATTAAATCCCTTTCAATCATGAAACGTCTTTTATCCATTTTAATAATCTCAAGTTGCTTTTTAGCATTAAAAGCTCAATCTTTTGAATTATATTATTCCGATTTGTTACATAATAACGGCGATACTATTGTTGTTAATGTTAAAACCGGCGATTTGGACCAACAAGTAGTTAAAATAAAAAATGTGGATTGCTGTGCAAAAAGTACTTTAGTTAGAAAATATGAGGTTTTATTAAACGGGAATGCTGAAGTATCCTTTTGTTGGCTGGAATGTTATCCAACAACTACAATGTTAAGTCCTGAACCGGTGATTATTGATCCGAATACTATGTGTGAGAATTTCTCTTCCGATTTTTTAGCTTCACAACAAGGAATTTCCTATGTTCTTTATACTTTCTTTGACGAAAGCAATGCAAGCGATTCTGTTTGTGTGTATTTTAAATATAATTGCTCATTAAGTTCGATTTCATCGATTACCGATAATTATTCATTAACTGCTTTCCCAAATCCGGCGAAAGATAAAGTAACCATTAATTATACTGTTGATAATAATAATGATAATACCATACAGATATATTCAATCAACGGAAAAGTTATTTACCAAGAAAAACTTTCATCCGAAAAACACACCCTAACATTAGATGTAAGCAATTGGGCATCCGGGATATATATGTATTCTATTATCTCCGAAAATCGTAATCGCATAGCAAAGAAATTAATTATTTCAAAATAATATTTTCATCCATCAAAATAAAAAAAGGCTTTCAAACAAAGCCTTTTTTTATTTCTCTAACATCTTAGCCTCAAAGAATTTCCATAAAGGCTCATCGGGAACCGGAGCTACAACGTTGATTTCTTTACCTGAAACAGGATGATAAAACGATACACTCTTAGCATGCAAGCTAATGGATGCATCTGCATTAGAGCGGGGAAACCCATATTTCAAATCTCCTTTTAACGGGCATCCAATGGCAGCAAGTTGAGCTCTAATTTGATGATGTCTGCCGGTTTTTAATTCAATTTCTAATAAATAATACTTATCCGATGAAGCCAACTGTTTATAAATCAACTCTGCTCGTTGAAAATCTTTCTTTTCTTTCAATGAAACAATACTTTTGTTTGTTTGCTCATTTTTTTTAATATAATGCACAAGTGTAGCTTCTTGATTCTCAGGTTTATCTTTTACTATACCCCAATAAAACTTATGAATTTCTCGATTTTTAATCATTTCGTTCATACGTGCTAAAGCTTTCGATGTTTTTGCAAACAAAACTACCCCACTCACGGGACGATCAATACGATGAACTACTCCACAAAATACGTTTCCGGGTTTATGATAGGTATTTTTTAGATAAACTTTTATCTTTTCATTTAAAGGTAAATCACCTGTTTTATCGCCTTGCACAATATCTCCACTTGATTTATTTATGGCAATTATATGATTGTCTTCGTATAAAATTGATACATTCATATACTATCAGAAAGCAATATAATTTTCTGGATTGACCGGTTTCCCTTTAATCCATAATTCAAAATAAACTTCATTTTGAATATCGGTATTCATTCCAATCACTTGACCTGCTTTAATAAAGCCACCTTGCTCTACTACGGATTCACCCTTGAATTTGTAAACACTAATCATATTATCAGGATATTGTAGTATTATAAGTTGTTCATAACGTGATATTTTTTTACAAATAATAACATTTCCCGAAGCAATGGCATGTAATTCATTTTCCATATCTCCAATTTCAATAGGTTG
>CAYZQG010000068.1:4081-8512 GCA_964480685.1 uncultured Lentimicrobiaceae bacterium | reverse complement strand
TATGAAAAAATTTATGACCGATGTTAATGGTAATGCCATTACATTAACCGATAATCAAGATGTAAATGTAGATTTAGCATTTAAATTTAATGGAAAATACCGTTTACCTTTTAAAGCAAGTGATCTTATAAACAACGATATTGAAAATTCGGTAGAAGATTTTAATAATTTGATGCTTGTGTATTGGATACAAGAATATGATACCAAAGAAGTGATACAATCGGGAAAGGTAGATGCCGCCACAATAGGTATTGAAGATTATCGAAATCAAGGTTCCATCAAAGTGTATCCCAATCCGTCGGATGGAAAAATCAATATTCAATCGGATGAAGTATTTTCAAATGTTAAAGTATTGAATATGTTAGGTCAAACTGTTTATAATGTAACAATTACCGCCAATAACTATTCATTCCAAACAACCGAGTTAGTGCCGGGAGTTTATATTTTACAATTGCAAACTAAAAACGGCATTGTTAATCGAAAAATCAGTGTAAAATAATTCTTTTTCGATACGTGATAAGAGGCTGTATCAAACAGCCTCTTTTTATATGTAACTGGATGAAAGAATAGAAATAAATATATTTAAAAAATATTATTAAAAAAGAAAAGAGATGGCAATCGAATTGACCGGAAAGATTATTAAAGTACTCCCATTACAATCGGGAGCTGGAAGAAACGGAACATGGACCAAACAAGAATTTATCATTGAAACAACGGAACAATACCCCAAAAAGATTTGCATCAGCGCATGGGGAGATAAAACCAATGCGTTAGCTCAAATTGCTGTTAATACATCGGTAAAAGTAAGTGTGAACATTGAATCAAGAGAATTCAACGATAAATGGTACACTGATTTACGAGCTTGGAAAATAGATTCTTTACAAGGTGATTATACCGATAAAACTTCATCGGAAACGGAATATACCGATAATTTTTCTTCCAAAGAAAATGATGTGAACGGCACTTTTTACGATAACAGCAATGAAATGGAAGCTTTACCTTTTTAAAAGTTTAGTCGAAATCGTATTTAGAGCGTGTACTGCTTTCGCCAACATATTTGCTGCAATCAAATTCGATATCTACATTTCCTTTCGGTTTTGCAAATTCTTGATTCTTTATGAAATACAAAGATTTATCTTCGTAGCATTTTTTTATAAATATAGCCCAAACGGGCAAACCGGTATTAGCACCTTGCCCTAAATCGGTAGAACGAAAATGAGCGGCTCTGTCTTCACAACCTACCCATACACCGGCAGTTAATTGAGGAGTATAACCCATAAACCATCCATCGGAATTATTGTCGGTAGTGCCGGTTTTGCCTGCTAATTGCATGTCTAATTTATATCGGTATAATAAACGAACGGCGGTTCCGTGGTCAACAACACCTTGCATAAGTCGTACGGTTTTATAGGCGGAGACTTCGTCTAAGGCTTCGTTTTGTTCGGTAGAAAATTGCGCCAGAATATTACCTTTGTTATTACAAATTTTGGTAATGAAAATAGGTTTCACATAAACGCCTTTGTTGTTGAAGGCATTGATAGCACCCACCATTTCATATAAAGTAAGTTCACATGCACCCAAACAAATAGCAGGGACTTCGGGAATATCGCTGGTCATGCCTAATTTCCTTACTAATTGAACAATGGCAGTAGGTCCGTAGCGTTTCATTAAATAAGCCGATACATAATTCAGTGAATTTGCCAAAGCTTCTCTTAAAGTAACCATTTGACCTTCTTTATAATCACTGGCATTTTTAGGAATCCATACATCTCCACTTGGAAGGTCGAAACGAACGGGTAGGTTGGGGACTTTATAACAAGGGGAATATTCACCTTCCTGCATGGCAAAAGTATACACAAAGGGCTTAAAAGTAGAACCTACCTGACGACGAGCTTGCGTAACGTGGTCATATTGGAAATGGGTATAATCTATTCCGCCGACATACGCTTTTACATAGCCGGATGAAGGATCCATTGCCATTAGCCCACAAGATAAGAACGATTTCATATAGCGTATGGAATCCCATGGAGATAAAACAGTATCAATATCTCCATGATGTGAGAACAGCCACATCTGAACAGGTGTTTCAAATACTGTTCGGATTTCTTTTTCGGAGTAACCCGCTTTTTTCATTTCTTTGAAGCGGGAAGAATTCTTCATAGCTTGAACCATGATTTTTTCGGTTTCTTCTTCTGAAATATTATAAAAAGGAGCGTTTTTATGTTTTGCCCAATGTTTAAAGAACAGGGGTTGTAGATTATCTTTAACCCATTCATCAACAGCTTCTTCAGCATAAACTTGCATTTTATAATTAATGGTAGTATAAATTTTTAGTCCGTCTTTATAAATATCCCAAGTAGTGCCGTCCGGTTTTGGATTTGCTTTTGCCCATGCGGTAATTTCTTTTCGTAAATATTCGCGAAAATAGGTAGCAATGCCTACTTTATGATCTTGTAAGGTAAAATGCGACATGTCAATAGGAATTTTCTTGATGCTGTCGGCAGTTTCTTCGTCTAAATAATCATATTTTCTCATTTGTTCAATAACCGTATTTCTTCGGGTGAAAGCATTTTTGGGGTTCCGGCGTGGACTGTAACGAGTGGGAGCTTTGAGCATTCCGACTAATAAAGCAGATTCTTGAATGTTAAGGTCTTTAGGTTCCTTATCAAAATATGTTTTGGCTGCCGATTTTATTCCGTGCGAAAGATTGCCGAAGTCAACCGTGTTTAAATACATGGCAATAATTTCGGTTTTTGAATAGTTTCTTTCCAATTTAATGGCTACAACCCATTCTTTAAATTTGCTGATTACCAATTCGAAAAAATTGGGATCTTCGCTACGAGGGAAAAGATTTTTCGCCAATTGTTGAGAAATGGTACTTCCACCACCTTTATGATGACCGGTAAGCACGCCCGCAGTAACGCGGAATAAAGCTTTGGTATCTACGCCCGAATGTTTGTAAAAACGAATATCTTCGGTTGCTACTAAAGCGTCAACTATGCTTTTAGGAAGTTGATTATAAGATACATTTGAGCGGTTTTCGATATAATATTTTCCTAAAACATGTCCATCTTCGGAAATAATTTCGGTAGCCAAATTAGTTTTTGGATTTTCTAATTCTTCAAAGGAAGGCATAAAACCAATCCAACCTAAAGCAATAAAAGTAAATATTAATAGTATTAATCCCCATCCAGCAATAAAGATAGACCAAAACCATGTATGAAAAGAGGTTTTTGTTTTTTTCGGTTTCTTATTTTTCCCGACTGCCATGACTAATTGTTTTATGTGTTTTTTCTTTTTTCTTGGGAGAGATAAACATGCCAATAGAATTAATCCCTTTCACGGTATCGGTTCGCATAGCGTGTTTTACTTTCATAGTGTATTTTCCTTTTTGAGGGAAAACCAAGGTGCCGTAAGTAACGTTTAATTCTTTGATTCGATTTCCTTTTCCATACGGTTTTCCATCGGGTTGAAATAAATAGCACGAAACGGTATCTACTACTTGTTTGCCGTTAGGAAGAGACGTGTAAATAAAGAAATATAAGAGTTGATAATCATAATTGTTATTATAGCGTATCGTAAATCCGATTTCTTGTGTTGTAGTAGTATCTAATATGTTTAGGGTGTAGGTTAGGGGATTATCGGCTGTCCATTTTTCGTTGGGAATGTTTATGTTTTCATAATATACATAAGGCTCAGAGCATGCAGTGAGTAAAAGTAAAAGAAAACATATATACATTGTTTTTTTTACGAGCGTAACCATAATCGTTAATCGTTAATTTTTTTCAAATCATCAATATTTACATCTAAATCGTTGTATTTTGCTTGATTAATTTCGGCATATATTTCCAAACTTTCTGCTTTTTTCTTGTCTTTGTTCATAGCAATTATTTCTTTAATCTTTGCAGTGGGTATGGCATAGAGGGAGTGTGAAAAATCATTTTTGTAATAATACCACATCAGGTTTTTAAAAATGTCGATTTTATGGCAGGCGGCATCCCCTTTTTCGGTATAAAGGATAGTTGTAGTGCTTGGAAAGTTTTTCAATTCATCAATATAGGCATCAAATTCATAATTAAGGCAGCACTTTAGTTTACCGCATTGACCGGCAAGCTTTTGCGGGTTTAAGGAGAGTTGTTGTGTTTTGGCGGTTCCCGTATTTACCGTTTTAAAATGATTTAACCAGGAAGAGCAGCATAATTCTCTGCCACACGAGCCGATACCGCCTAAACGAGCAGCTTCCTGCCGAACGCCTATTTGACGCATTTCGATACGAATGTGAAATTTTTCGGCTAATATTTTTATCAACTCTCTGAAATCAACACGTTCATCGGCAGAGTAATAAAAAACGGCTTTTGAACCATCGCCTTGATATTCGACATCGTTTACTTTCATGTTTAATTTTAAATCCCATGCCGCATAGCGTGATTT
>CAYZQG010000068.1:0-4071 GCA_964480685.1 uncultured Lentimicrobiaceae bacterium | reverse complement strand
TTTCATCATGGTTTCTTTTTCGGTTTTCACCAAATTAATCCATTTTTCAATATCGTTTGTTCGGGCTCTATGCATGATTTTTTTAGTAACTTCTTTGATGTTTTTGTTTTGCATTTGAAGTTTTACTTGCAAACCTGACATGGAAATAATTCCTATATCGGTTCCCGTAGCGGCTTCTACTACCACAATATCACCTACTTCATAGAATTCGTTAATATTATTTACATTAAAAAAGTCTTTATTTCCGTTCTTAAAGCGGACTTCAACAACTTGATTTTTTTCGGAAGGGGTTCCGTTTATATCTTCTAACCAATCATAATTGGCTAATTGACAGCAGGCATATTGATATAATTCTTCATTTCTTTCGGTTGGAATAGGGGTATTATTTAGTCCTCTCGATAAAAATGGATTGGAAGCTATTCGATCGGCTTCAAAACTATGATCACACGAGATATGTATGTCTTCTTCTATTTCTTGATTTTCACTAATAAAATTAGTCTTCTCCATATCTTATCTTTCTTTTTTTTAATTCTTACAAAAGTACTAAAAATGTAAATATAAACCGAGAACAATCTTTTATTAAAATAATTTATCATCGTTAGCCACAACTAAAAATAATGTATTTTTGCAAAAAAATTATTCGATGAAACGGTTTACAAGGTTTATAGTGATTGTTGGTTTGTTTTTCCTTGTTTGTTCATGTGAAAAATTTGAAAGTCAAATTAAAGGAAAAGTTAGTTATATAGCTTCCGATAATACGGAATATCTTGTTTCGGGAGCTGTTTTACGGAAATATAAAATTACCGATGATAAAGAAACATTAATTTCAAGTGTTCTTTCCGATAGCAACGGTTTGTATGTTTTTGATTATGTTACTGCCGGCGATTGGACCATTAAAGCTCAATTAACCGTCGAAGATACGGTTTATGAAGGGTTTTACGCCAATATTCATACAAACGGAGAAAATGTTAAAGAGGTGAATATTGTCTTGGATTCGGTACGAATTGTTACTAATGAAGAATAATTAGCATGAAAGTAACCTTATTTGGAAAATTCCAACCAAACTACAGTTATCTGCTTGTTCAACAAGTAATTGATATATTAGCTTCTCATTGTGATTTTGTATATATTTACAAACCTTTTTATGAGGCTATTAAAAATGAAGTGTATTTTCCTTCAAATAGTTGTTCTACCCGTGAAGAGAAAATGGAAGATCATTGTGATTATGTTTTTACCTTGGGTGGCGACGGTACTTTTTTAGATGCAATTACCTTGGTTGGAAATACGGGTGTTCCGATGTTTGGTATTAATATCGGACGCTTGGGGTTTTTGTCGAGTGTAAATATTCAATCCTTGGAACAAACAATTATAGATATTAAGCATAAAAATTTTACGATTGAAAAACGGATGCTTTTACATTTGGAGCCTCCAATGGGCAACGATATTAGTTGGGCATTGAACGATATTTGTATTCAACGCAACAGCACTGCCGGTATGATTTCGATTACGGTATATATCAACGATGAATTTCTCAATACGTATTGGTGCGATGGGTTAATTATTGCTACGCCAACCGGTTCAACGGCGTATTCGTTGGGTTGCGGAGGTCCGATACTGATGCCCGATGTAGATGGTTTTGTATTGACTCCCATTGCTTCGCACATGCTTACCGTTCGTCCGATTGTTATTCCTGCCGACAGCATTATTAAAATTGAGGTTGACAGTCGGAATAATTCGTTTGTAATTGCTACCGATTCAAATGCGTATACGGTGAATGAATCGAAAGCTTTGATTATTTCCAAAGAGAAATTTTATATAAATTTAATCCGATTATCACAGCAAACATTTTCAAAAACGTTGAGAGAAAAGTTAATGTGGGGATTGGATAAACGTAATTAATAAACAACAGCACACATCATGGGAGTTATTATCAGGCAAAGTATCAAAGGAACCATCGTGAACTATGTAGGTGCTTTTATCGGCTTTTTAATGTTGTTTTTTTTATTAACCAAATTCCTTTCTGCAGAAGAGATTGGGTTGATGCGGGTATTATTGGAAGCCGGTTTGTTTTTTTGTGCATTATCACAATTGGGCATAGGTGCTTCGGCTATGCGTTATTATCCTTATTTTAAAGATGAAAAAAAGAATGATAACGGCTTCTTATTTTGGACCTTAATTATTCCTTTTGTCGGTTTTTTTATAGTAACAATAGCTTTTATTCTTTTAAAATCGCCTATTTCCAATTATTTTAGCAAAAATTCGCCTCTTTTTGTTAATTATTACTATTATATAATTCCTTTAGGACTTTTTTATTTGTATATGGTTGTTTTTGAAACCAATTCAAATGTCCTTATGCGCATTGTCGTTCCCAAATTCATACGCGAAATCGGTATCAGAGTCTTGACGATTGTGGTAATTTTGCTTTATGCGTTTCACTATGTTGATTTGGATTGGTTTGTAATATTGCTGGTTAGTATTTACGGCGTAGCTACTTTATTGAATCTTTTTTATCTTTTATCCTTAAAAAAATTCTCATTAAAACCTGTTCTTTCGTTTATAACCAAACCCTTGAAAAAGTCGTTTTTCTTCTATACTTCCTTTTTGGTTTTATCAACCTTAAGTGTCAGTATTATGAGTAAATTAGATTTATTTTTAGTAGGGGGACAATTGGGTTTAATGGAAGCCGGAATATATTCCATTGCGTTAAATATTGCTATTATTATTGAAATCCCATACCGTTCGTTGGTTGCTATTTCCATTCCTGAAATATCGCAAAGTATAAAGGATAATGATATTTATAAAACAAACACTTTGTGTCAAAAAGTGTCCTTGCATCAGTTTTTGATAGGATGTTTTATTTTTCTGTTTATTTGGATAAACATTGATTTTGTTTTTCAGATTTTACCTCACGGCGAAATGTATGCAACCGGTAAATGGGTGGTCTTTTTTCTTGGTCTTGCCCGTTTAGTAGATAGTTCGTTTGGGATTAGTTTACAGGTGTTGAGTTATTCAAAATACTATTTTTATTCTTTATTGTTCACTACCTTGTTGGTGATAGGAATTGTTGTTTTATCGAATGTATATTTAATTCCGGCTTACGGTATGATGGGTGCCGCCATGGGAGCATTTTTGCCGTATATTGTTTATCTTACACTATTAATGGCGTTTATAAAATGGAAATTAAACGTTACGCCTCTTTCGGTTCATTTATTAAAAGTACTGGTGATTGCCGCCGTTATGATTGGCTTGAGTTGGGGATGGAAAATGTTTATGACGCCTCTTGTGCTTAATCTTTCGATAAATGCCGTTATTGCTTTGGTTTTGAATGCTGCCGGAAAAACTTTCCTTGCCTTGGGAACCGGCTTGGTCTTGGTGTATGTTTGGCATGTTTCGGGAGATCTTAATAGCTTGTTTCGGAAATACCTTGCTAAAATAGGGATACGGATTTAAGACAAAAAAATCATTAATCAGTTAGAATTTTTATTGTCATTTTGAACGTAAGGAAGTGAAGTGAAGAATCCCTCCTTTTTTTCGGACAATACGAAATGGAAATATATTTTTAGTTAATTTTGCAAAAAAAATTGTACTAAGGAATGTTTATATTTCGTACAAAACAAGGGGTAAGAAATTATGATGCAAAACGAAAAATACCAAAATAAATACCGCATTCCATCCAATCGGTTGCAAGGGTGGAATTATGGTTGGAACGGAACCTATTTTATTACTATTTGTACACATAATAGAATGTGTTATTTTGGTGATATTCATCAAAACGAAATGCATGCAACCGAATTGGGACGACAGGCAGAAAAATGTGCCGTTGAAATTCCGCAACATTTTCCGTTTGTCATAATGGATGGTTTTGTTATTATGCCGAATCATGTTCATTTATTGTTTACGATTTGTAAAACGGGGATAGAAATGGATACCCATAGGGAAACGGTTTTATACATGGATGCGTTTACACCAATGGATGTGGGTACACAAATGGTGAATGTGGAAACGAAAATGGTTGAATTTGAAACGTATATGGTGCATTGTGTAGAGACGCAAAATTTTGCGTCTCTACAA
>CAYZQG010000067.1:0-8530 GCA_964480685.1 uncultured Lentimicrobiaceae bacterium | reverse complement strand
ATGCAACGCTTCCCTATACCGTTGCCTATAAACCTAATTTGGCTTTTTACGAAACAAACGGATGGAAAGGACTGTTAAGTCTTGAAAAAACAGTTGCTTATCTTCGTTCTAAAAACGAAAAAACATTTATTATTGCCGATGCCAAACGAGGCGATATAGGCAATACATCTACTCAATACGCCCTTTCCTTTTTCGGAAATTCGGATGAAAATTTAAACTTCGATGCCGTTACCGTTGCCCCTTATATGGGGGAAGACAGTGTAAAACCTTTTTTAGGATTTGATAATAAATGGGTTGTTTTGTTGGCATTAACTTCCAATAAAGGTGCCGATGATTTCCAGCTCCTTACTTCCAACGGCAAACATCTATTTGAACATGTATTGGAAACTTCCAAAAAATGGGGCAACGACATGAATATGATGTATGTAGTCGGGGCAACTAAAGCCGAAATGCTGGCTGATATCCGTAAAATTGTTCCCGATAACTTTTTGCTTATTCCGGGCGTAGGTGCCCAAGGCGGAAGTTTGGATGCCGTAGTAAAATACGGGATGAACAAAGACTGCGGCTTACTTGTCAATGCCTCCCGAAGTATAATTTATGCTTCTAAAGACACGGATTTTGCTCAAAAAGCTGCCGAAGAAGCCGCTTCCATGCAAAAAGAAATGGCTATATTTCTATAATCAGTATTGATTCTCAAAATATTAAATACTACTCCCCTTTTTATAAAAAAAACAATTGTGTATATATTTTTTGTATTTTTGCAAAAAAAATTTATTAATTATTCTAAAAACATAAAATCATGGCAAAAAATAATTCTGAAATCAGAGCTAATGCTCGTGAATCATTGAAAGGAAACTGGACTCCGGTTGTATTAGCTACTCTTGTTTATTTTCTTGTTGCAGGACTTGCAGGTGGCATTCCGTTTTTAAATTATGTTACTACTTTTCTTATTTCATTACCTATTGGAATGAGTTTCATTATTCTTTTTTTGAATTTCCTACGTGGAGATAAAGAAAATGCTGTTTCTAACATCTTTACATGTTTTAAAGATTATGGAAAATTTTTAGGTACTTCTTTATTGGTATTTCTATTTACATTTTTATGGACTTTACTACTTATCGTGCCGGGCATTATAAAAGCATATTCTTATAGTATGACATATTTTATAATAAACGATAACTCTGAAATTGGATCTAACGATGCTATCGAATTAAGTATGAAAATGATGAAAGGTAATAAAGGTAAATTATTTCTTTTAGACCTTAGTTTTATCGGTTGGTTTTTGCTAAGTTTATTAACGCTTGGAATCGGTTTGCTTTGGTTATATCCTTATTGCATGACTGCTCGTGCAGTTTTTTATGAAGATTTAAAAGCAAATTACACAGAAAGCGTACAAAATCCCGAGGTTATTTAATTATAAAAAATACATTTAAGAGCTGTAAACAACATCTTACAGCTCTTATTTTTTTACGAATGACTAAAGTAAACGACACGAAAATAGTGGATATTCACGGATTAACATCCAATGAAGCCAAAATCTGCATTGAAAAAGAAATTAATGCCTCCCCTAATTCTATCAAGAAAATTGTTGTTATTCATGGATATAACAAAGGTAATGTATTACAGGAAACTGTTCATAAAAAAATACATTCTCAGCGTATACTTGAAATTAGTCCTTCTTTTGTTAATGAAGGAGCAAGCATCATTTATTTAAAATAAACCGAATAAAAAAAACAATTACTTTTCCAAAAAAAAAGGATATGATCGTTTTTTTACCTTGCATAAAGAACTACATTTTACAATTGATAAAAGTGGAAACTATTCATTTTATGACTAATTGATTTTTTTTTATGAAATTTGTATAAACAATTATTTTGTATTGTTTTTTTTTATACTTTTGTATCGTTTCGATATATATCAAATAGAAATATAAAATATAATAAAAATGTTAGAACATATTATTTTAGGATTGTTACTTTACAAAAAATTATCCATTTATGAAATAAAAAAAGCAATGGATCAGTATGTATGTTTTTTTTATAGTTCAAGTTACGGGAGTATAATTCCCACATTAAAAAAAATGGAAAATAATGGGCGCGTTATTTCCAATCAAACGGTTACAAATGGAAGAAACCGAAAGGAGTATGCACTAACCAAACTTGGGCACAAAAAATTTATCGAATGGTTAGGTGAAGAAATAAGTATTGGAAAAACCGAAAATGAAGCGTTGTTACGCCTGTTTTTCCTTTCCGAAATTCCTGTTAATAAACGAATAAATACTTTAAATAAATATATTGAAAAATTACAACAAACGGTTAATGAATTAAAAGCAATAGAAAATGAAACGAAAAAAATGAATATCCCTGACCCTTTACAAGAAGCGTTTAATTATCGCGTTGCAACCATTGATTTTGGTATAAAATACTATGAATTTGAAATTCATTGGTTTACGGAAATAATAAATAAAATTAACAATAAAAAAATATAAATAAAATGAAAAAAGTAACATATTTAAAGAAAATGCTTTCCATACAAGGCATTTCATTGATTTTAGCTGTAATCGGATTATCATGTGCCACAACTATTCCCTATACAACAGGTACAAAATCTTCACAAACGGGTATAACATCGTTGGAAAACATTAAAATCAACGATTTAAAACACGCCGTTTTAATAAGAGGGAAAGACACTTCCAATCCGATTTTATTGCATATTCACGGTATGGGTGTTCCAAGTATGTGTTTTGCGTTTGATGAATATTTAAACGACTCGGTTAAAGAAAATACATTTTTAGTTGTTCATTACGACCAACGCGGATTCGGGAAAACCTATCGTTATGGAAAACACGGAGCTAAATATATAACTATAAAACAATATGTTGATGATGCAGAAGCCTTAGTCAGCTATTTAATGCAACGATTTCATAAAGAAAAAATTTATATTTTAGCCGAATCATGGGGAACTGTAATCGGAGCAGAATTAGTAGCTCGCCATCCCGATTGGTTTTATGCCTATATAGCTGTGCCTCAAGCTGCAAATATTAGCGAGTATCTGAGCAATGCTTATGATTTTGCGTTAGAAGCATCGAAAAAAGACAGTAATTTCAAAGCAATGGATGAATTGTATAAATGTGGTAAGCCTCAACCCTCCTATTCAAAACTTAAACTAAACAAAGCAATGGGTATTACCGGTAAATGGATGGATTATTATAATTTAAAAAGATATAATTGTGAAGATATGACAGGATATTTTTTCTGGTGTTTATGGAAATCACCGGAATACAGCATGTTTGACTTTACCGAAACCTTAAACGGATACAAAACAACCTCTGAAATTTTAAATAAACGCTTAATAAGTTTTGATTTAATTACAGAAGTATCGGAAATAAAAGTTCCTTTTTATTTAATAATTGGTGAATATGATTTATTTGTAGAAAGTTCAAAAAAATATTTTGATGCTGTAAAAGCCGATAAAAAATATTTTTTACCTATTACAAAAGCCGGTCACATGGTAAGAGGCGAACAAGTAGAAGCATTTAATCGGATTATTTACGGTACGATTTTACCCGAAACTCTAAAATAATCAATTATTTATCTTTTTCGTTTCTTAGTCGGCTTTTCATGCATGCACGACTCTAAGCCTTTATCTTTACAATAAGCAACTATCACATCGATAAACGCTTGTCCGAAAAAATCAATTTTCTTTTTACCGAATCCACGAATTTGTTTCAAATCGTTTAAATGCTGAGGCAAATAATTCACCATTTCGATTAATGCTTTTGTACTTAATACAATTGAATAAGAAGGAGCTTCGTTTTGTTCCGACAATTCACGTCGTAATTGACTCAGGTCACGATATAAATCAGGATATTTACTCTTTTCTTTTTGAGCAGTTGAGAATAAGGCATACGCATTGATATTGATGTAAGGAATACGAAATTCTTTTTTTAATGTATAAAAACGTTGTGCCGAATAGTCATCTTTCATTCCTTTAATAATGTGTGCTTTACGAGCTAATTCGGCATATAAAGCCTTTATTACATCATTATATTCCAAGGCATGCTCCTTATTATCGGTTTCTACCGGAGATTGCAAAATTAATTCCAATAAATTTGAGATTTTTGGCACAAAATAATCCGAAGCAGCATTTAATCGTTCCGTCAAAACCATTTTCTCTTTTTGTTCTTCAAAAAATATCTGATATAATTGCTTTTGGAATCTAAGTGATACATTATCAATCTCCATTAATATTTTTAATAGTTCATCCAAAAAAGGAAATGTGTCGGCATTAAACGAAGATTCGTTTTCTTTTACATACGATTGAAGCGAAATAATTTGCCCTACACATAATTTGTAATCAAAAATCGAAAGTAACATTTTAAGATTGTATTCTTTTTTTGAACGATCCAATTCATCCGATAAAATACTTATATCTTTCTTATTATCTGAATATTGAACAATATTTTTATCAACTGTGAGGCTTTCTTTATAAATGGGACTTAACAGCACCAAGCCTTCCAAAGAGCGACAACGGCTTAAAGCTACATATACCTGACCGGAGGTAAAAGCCGCTTCGGCATCAATAACCGCTTTTTCAAACGTTAAGCCCTGACTTTTATGAATGGTTATTGCCCATGCCAAACGTAAAGGATATTGGGTATAACTTCCTAACTCGACTTCTTCTATTAACTTTGTTTCTTTATTAATAGAATATTTAATATTCAGCCATGTTTCGTAAATAACCGGAATATCTTCGTCATCATCTTCACAACGCACATAAATACGGTCGTTTTCAATACGACTAACCTCTCCTATCTTTCCATTAAAATAGCGGCGCGGAAATCCTTTATCATTGCTGATAAACATCACCTTAGCACCTTCTTTTAGTTCTAATATCAATTCATTCGGATAATTTCTTTCAGGAAAATCACCTTTTATAATTGCTTCAAAACGAAAAGTTTTCGATTTTATCTTTGCCATTTCTTCGGCATTGATACGATCGGCTTTGGCATTATGTGTAGTTAGAACAATGTAATTGTTTTTGGACGATAATTTAAATTCGGGTTTGTATCGTTCCCGCAACATATCCATGCTTTCTTGCGATAACTTATTATTTCTTACTTCATTGAGAAGATGAATAAAGTTTTCGTTTTTTTGACGAAATATTTTATCAAATTCAATATATAAAGGAGGTTGTTCTAAAATTACCTTACTGTGAAAAAAATACGGAGTCTGATAAAACTGAGACAACAGCTCCCATTCTTCGTGTTGTACAACCGGTGACAATTGATACATATCGCCGATAAACAAGGTTTGTACCCCTCCGAAGGGTTCGTGTTGCCGAAACCGAAAATGACGCAATATAGTATCCACTTCATCCAACACATCGGCACGAACCATGCTAATTTCATCAATAACAAGAATTTCCAATTCCTGCATAATTTTTCGACGGATGCTCGTCATTTTGATTTTACCGATTAAATTCTTTTTTCCTTCCGGTGTAGGCACATACGGAGTAAACGGTAATTGAAAAAAAGAATGCATGGTAACACCTCCTGCATTGATCGCTGCTACACCCGTTGGTGCCACAACCGCTATTTGTTTTTGACTTTCTTCTTTGAGTTTTCGTAAAAATGTTGTCTTTCCCGTTCCTGCTTTTCCTGTTAGAAATATGGAGCGAGAGGTGAATTCTGCGAAATGATTTGCTATTTCATAAACCGGTGATGTATTTTGCATGTATCTCAATAGATGTTAGATATAGTTATAATTTTCATAAATTTTCTGCTTCGCAAAAATACATAATTATTCGCAACCATATTAAATAAAAACTTTTTTTTTAAAACATTTCACTAAAAACTATTTTAAAAGAATATGATTCTATAAAAATCATTTTATATATTTCATATTCTGACAAAGCAAAGAATCATATTGTTTTATTAAACAATGGCGTTTTTTAAATAGTATTTTATAAACTATAACTTCTGTTTCAAATATTTTATGTACCTTTGCATAGATGTAAAAATATATTTTCTTTTATATCAAGAAACTATATTTCAATTTATTATACAAAAAATAATATAAAAAAATACATTCCAAGCAAAGGCTGCAAAAAGAAAAAAATCAAAAAAAATAAATATTATATACATGAAAGATATTTTTGAACGAATTAAAGGTATTCCGGGTCCTTTAGGACAGTATCAATCACAAGCAGACGGATATTTTATGTTTCCACAATTAGTCGGCGAAATAGGACCTGAAATGGATTTTAACGGAAAACGTGTATTAAATTGGAGTTTAAATAATTATCTTGGTTTAGCAAATCATCCCGACGTACGAAAAGCCGATGCTGAAGGTGCCGCAAAATACGGCATGGCATCTCCTATGGGAGCTCGAATGATGTCGGGAGACACTAAATATCATAAAGAATTGGAATTAAAATTAGCCAATTTTGTCGGTAAACCTGCCGGTTATTTAACCAATTTCGGTTATCAGGCAATGGTTTCTATAATAGATTCATTGGTAAGTCGCCATGACGTTATAGTGTATGATGCTGATTCACACGCCTGTATTTTAGACGGTTTACGTTTGCATATCGGAAGAAGCTTTGTTTTTCGTCATAACGATATGAATAATTTACGTGAAGTATTGAAACGAGCTACCAAGTTTGCCGATGAACAAGATGGCGGAATTTTAGTTGTTACGGAAGGAGTTTTTGGTATGTCGGGAAATTTAGGACAACTTGACGGAATTGTTGCGTTAAAGAAAGACTTTAACTTTCGCTTGTTAATAGATGATGCTCATGGATTTGGAACAATGGGAAAAACAGGAGCCGGTACAGCCGAACATTTCGGTGTCAGCAATGGCGTAGATGTTCATTTTGCCACATTTGCTAAAAGTATGGCTGGCATTGGAGCATTTGTAGCTTCTTCACCCGAAATTATTGACTTTTTACGCTACAACATGCGTTCACAAATATTTGCCAAATCGTTGCCTATGCCCATGGTTATTGGTGCTTTGAAACGATTTGAACTTATTGTTACCCATCCCGAAATACGAGAAACCCTTTGGAAAATTACCCATTCCCTTCAAAACGGCTTACGGGAAAAAGGATTTAACATCGGCACTACTCAATCGCCGGTTACCCCTGTATTATTGAATGGTACGATTGCCGAAGCAACTAATATTGTGGTCGATTTACGTGAAAATTATAATATATTTTGCTCTTTAGTAACCTATCCGGTTGTTCCAAAAGACGTTATAATGTTGCGTTTGATTCCGACTGCCGTTCATACTTTAGAGCATGTTGAACGTACTATCCAAGTATTCAGTGAAGTAAAAGAAAAATTAGCTGCCGGAAAATACAATTTACCGATTCCCGATATGAACTTAGTTAAAAGAAAATAATAGCATTATCTCCCATGAAATATCAAATTATCTGTGTAAAATGCCATTATAAAACCAAAAGTTTTACCGATTGGTTTGCACACGATCAATTGTGTCCGAAATGTGGAAGCAAACATGCTGAATTAAATTATAATGCTGACTATAAACAATTAAATAGATTATTCAAAACCACGCCCGATAATTTCTTTCATTATTTCGATTTTCTTCCGTTAGAAAAAATAGAAAATATCATTTCTTTTAACGAAGGAGCTATCCCTATTGAATCATGGGATTTTTTAAAAAAATATGCATTTGAAAATCACGGAATTGATTGTAATGTATTGGTTTATCGTAATGATTTAAATGGAGGCACCCATACTTTTAAAGACATAGCCGCCGCATTAGCCGCTTCTTTATTTAAGGAAAATGATATCCATGAATATTGTATGGCATCTACCGGAAATACAGCTACAGCTTACAGTAAATACCTCGCTAAAGCAGGGGTTCATTTCACTATTTTTGTTCCCAAATGCGTAGAAAAAGAAACTGTTGACGAAATAAATACATATAATCAAGACCTTCATATAGCTGAAGGCGATTATGCGTATGCAAAGCAATTGGCTGCCGATTTCCATATCCGACAAAGAATTATGATATCAGCCGGTAACATTGACCCCATTCGCATTGAATCGAAACGAACCATGGTTTTTGAGTTTATGCGTCAATTAGGGAAAATGCCCGATGTATATATTCAAGCTGTTAGTGGCGGAACAGGACCTATTGCGATAGATAAAGGTGTAAGGGAATTAACACCCTATTATCCGGAAATAAAACTTCCTCGCATGCTTTTAGTTCAACAAGACACATGCGATCCTATGGTTCAGGCATGGGAACAAGCTGAAAATAGTTTTTTCCCGCAAGGATATGAAAATCAATATCCGATAATAGAAAATCCACAAACAATAGTTTCAATTTTATCAACGGGTAATCCGACAATGTTTCCAATCGTTTCTCCTATTGTCAAGAAAAGCAACGGCACTTTTTTACGGATACATGAAAATGAACTCATTCATTTTGCACGTATTATGAAAAAAGAAAAAGATTTATGCTTGGGTCCCGCATCCATTGTTTGTTTAGCAGGTTTTTAT
>CAYZQG010000066.1:7448-8574 GCA_964480685.1 uncultured Lentimicrobiaceae bacterium | reverse complement strand
TATAAATAGATAGAGATTCTTCGCTTCACTTCGTTTCGCTCAGAATGACAAGTGATTATTGTTTTAGGAGGAGGGGTTGTTTGTGGCTTCGCCGCAAACAACCCCTCCTTTCATCTATTCAGAATAAAATACTGTTATTCTGAGCAAAGCGAAGAATCTCCATGTTTTTATTGGACAATAATGATTTTTTATATACATTTGCAAAAAATAAATCTTCAAGAATATTAATATATTAAAAATTGAATCAAATGGTTAAAATTAAATCTAAAAAATTATCAATAAGCATTGCTTTAATTGCTTGTGTTTTTGCTATGACCTGGATGGTAAGTTGTAATAAATATGATAAACTGCCAATTGTAGGTAAATGGGAGTGTGATATTAAAGCGTCGAAAGGTTTGGAAGTGGATTCCAGTAAAGAAACCTTATTGTTTAATTCCGGTGTTGACTATACCTATGTTCAAGATTTCTATGAACGTAAATCGGGTAGTAATATGGAGAAATGGCAAATTAAAGGAAACTTTGAACGGAAAAATAATAAAATCACCTTTTATAATCGGGTAAAAGATGGGACACAACAACAACCCGAAGTTACCTATAAATACGAATTGATTGAAAACGAAACTTTAACGTTGAAGGTTGAAGGCGAAGGGTATACCGATGATTTGAAAATATATAAACGGGTAAATTAAACGATCAATGATTTAAATTACAAGGATTTTGTTTTTGCAAAATCCTTGTAATTTATTTTTGAAGGTATGGTTTAAGGTATTCGGAAGTATATCCTTTGCCTTTTTTTACAATTTGTTCGGGAGTGCCTTCGGTGATGATGAATCCGCCTTTTTCGCCTCCTTCGGGGCCTAAATCAATAATCCAATCGGCAACCTTGATTACATCCATGTTGTGTTCTATAACTACAATGGTGTTCCCTTTTTCTACCAATTGATTTAACACATCCAATAACATACGAATGTCTTCAAAATGTAAACCGGTGGTGGGTTCGTCCAAGATATAAAAAGTGCTTCCGGTGTCTTTTTTGCAAAGCTCAGCTGCTAATTTAATACGTTGAGCTTCACCACCTGATAGGGTAGTGGACGATTGTCCTAAGGTTAAATATCCCAAACCTACT
>CAYZQG010000066.1:0-7438 GCA_964480685.1 uncultured Lentimicrobiaceae bacterium | reverse complement strand
CAATTTATGACGAATAGAAGGAATTCCTTCAAAAAAAGCAATGGATTCGCTGATGTTCATTTCCAATACATCACTGATTGATTTTCCTTTGTAACGAATTTCAAGGGTTTCACGATTATAGCGTTTTCCGTTACAGGTTTCGCAATGTACATACACATCGGGCAAAAAACTCATTTCAATGGTACGAACTCCGCAACCTTTACATACTTCGCATCTTCCTCCGGTTACATTAAACGAAAATCTCCCTGCTTGATAATTGCGAATTTTTGATTCGGGTAAAGATGCATATAATTTTCTGATTTCATCAAAAATACCAATGTAAGTTACCGGATTGGAACGTGGAGTTCGACCAATAGGTTGTTGGTTGATTTCTATTACTTTATCAATATTTTCCAAGCCAATAATTTCTTTGTAGGGCAAAGGTTCTTTCTCTGCTCGATAAATATATTTATTTAAAATCGGATACAAAGTAGCATTGATTAGCGATGATTTACCACTGCCCGAAACACCGGTTACACATATAAATTTACCCAAAGGAAAGGGTATGGTTATATTCTTCAAATTATGTCCGCTTGCTCCTTTAAGCGTAATAGTTTGACCTGTTCCTTTGCGACGTTTAGTCGGTAAGTGGATGCTTTTTCTTCCGGTTAAATAATCGGCGGTAAGGGAGGATGAGTTTAAAATATCATCATAAGTGCCTGTGGCAACTATATTTCCACCGCTAATACCGGCAGATGGTCCCACATCTACAATAAAATCGGCGTTTTTCATGGTATCTAAGTCATGTTCTACCACAATAACCGAATTTCCGGCATCACGTAAGGCTTTCATAGAGTTGATTAATCGAAGATTGTCGCGTTGATGCAATCCGATACTTGGTTCGTCGAGAATATATAAAACATTGACTAATTGAGATCCGATTTGTGTTGCCAAACGAATACGCTGGGCTTCGCCTCCCGATAAACTTTGAGATGAACGATTCAAACTTAAATAATCAATGCCTAAATTCAATAGAAATTGCAACCTTGTCTTTATTTCCCGTACAATTTCATAGGCAATGGTTTGTTGTTTTTCATTCAAACATTTGTTGATATGTTGAAACCATTCATTTAAAACGCGGATGTCCATTGAGGCAAGTTCGGCAATGTTCTTTTCGCCAATTAAAAAGTATAAAACTTCTTTTTTTAAACGGGTTCCATTGCATACATCGCACGTTTTAGTATGCATGAATTGTTGAGCCCATTTACGGATATTAGCAGGAGCTTCGTCGGTGTTTTGTGAAACGATAAAATTGATAATTCCTTCGTAATTATTTGAATAAGTGTATGTGTTTGATGTTTCGTTTTTTATCATTATCGGCTTATCACTGCCGTAAAAAATCATATTTAAAGCTTCTTCCGGAATTTGTTCAATCGGAGTATCAAGGGTAAACTGATATTGCAAAGCGATGCCTTCAATTTGTTTAAATATCCAATTAGCTTTATAAACGCCTAATGGCGTAATGCCGCCGTTTCGAATGGATTTATGCGGGTCTTCAATTAATTTTTTAATGTCGGTTTCGGTAATATATCCTAAGCCGTTACAACGAGGACATGACCCATAAGGAGAATTAAATGAAAAGGTGTTCGGTTCCGGTTCGGGATAAGAAATGCCGGTTGTGGGGCACATCAAAAAACGACTGTATATTTTTGGATTCGATTGATTTTCTTCCATAATCATTAACGTACCTTTTCCGTATTTCATGGCTAAATCAATGGATTTCATCAATCGGCTGTGGTTACTTTCTTTAACGGCTAAGGTATCTATTACCATTTCTATGTCGTGTGTTTTATACCTGTCAACCTGCATTCGTAGCATGATTTCCTTGATTTCACCGTCAATGCGGGCATGCAAAAATCCCCATTTCAATATTTGTTGAAAGACTTCTCGGTAATGTCCTTTTCGTCCTTTGATTACCGGAGCTAAAATATATACAATTTTATTATTGAAGTTTTTTTCAACTAATTCACCGATTTGTTTTTCGGTATATCGAATCATCGGTTCATGCGTGTGGTAAGAATAAGCTGTTGAAGCACGTGCATACAGCAAGCGTAAAAAATCATAAATTTCCGTGATTGTTCCTACCGTTGATCGCGGGCTTCGATTAACGGTCTTTTGTTCAATAGAAATAACAGGACTTAATCCGGTAATTTTATCCACGTCGGGACGTTCCATTTCGCCGATAAAACGGCGGGCATAAGCAGAAAAGGTTTCCATATAGCGTCTTTGTCCTTCGGCATATATAGTGTCGAAAGCTAATGAAGATTTTCCGGATCCCGATAAACCGGTAATGACAACAAATTTGTTTCTGGGAATAACCAAATTTATATTTTTTAAATTGTGTTTCTTGGCACCCCAAATTTCCAGATTTTCTTCTTTTATCGCCATTGTTGTTAAAATAAAAACGGATTGTATTATATGAAAATATTTTAAATCAATATTTTATGATTAATTGTTGTATGGTTTTTCTAAAGTGCAAAAGTAAATAAAAAAGCATTTTGTTTATCCTTTTTTTTGTAAGCTTCTTTAAAAAGGATTTAACGCAATGTTTTAAAGGATAAAAGATGAATTGTTACAGCTATAGCTATGGAAATTAGTAGAATACATAGCCATAATAAATCCGAAAAAATAATTACCGATATTAAAATCGTTATCCAAAGAAAGGAAATAGTAAATATCTTTAATTTTAGTGGAATAGCTTTTGTGATTTGATAATTTTTAATGTAGGTTCCAACATATTTATGATTGAGCAAATAGTGTTGTAACCGAGGCGAAGATTTAAAAAACAGATAAGAGGATAATAACAGAAAAGGGGTTGTAGGTAACAAAGGAACAACTATGCCGATAATTCCCAAAAACAGACAAATACATCCGGCAAAAATTTTTACATATCGAATCATGTTAAAAAGCAAAGAATGGCGGTAATTATACAAAAGTAAACACATAGATTACGAGCTAAAAACCATCGCAACATGAATTGATCAATGCCGGCTTGTTGAATTGACGCCCATTGCTCCATTGTTCCCATCCACCAATGGGGTTGATATTTTTTCTGAGGTTTTTTAACATAATCCACCAACATATAAAACAACATAAACGAAAGCGGAAACAGTAAACATACTATCCAATAATAGCAAGTTAAATAATGCTTAAAAATCCCATAAGCTACTAAAATGTAGGGAGAAAAACTGAATAAACTTGCTATAATCAACCTACTGTTTCTATGTTTAACCATAACTGCCAGCGTTTTTTTGTTTGCCGTTTTATCGGCTTCATAATCCATAACGGAATGGACATATAATATATTGGCAACTAATAATCCAATACAAATAGAAAGAATCCATACGCCAGATGAAAAACCTCCGGTAGCGGCAAAATATACCCCCGACATTAATAGGGGTCCGAAAATAATCCCTATAATAATTTCTCCTAAACCGTGATAGCTGAGTCGTAATGGAAATCCGGAATAAGAAATACTTAAAAATCCGGTGATAAATATATAATATAATATAATAATACCTCTGGAAATGAATAGTATACTTGCACAAATCAAACTCAAAGAAAACAATAGAATAATGGCTTTAATTAATGCTTTTTCACTTGCAGCTCCCGAAATTAAATAACTGCATTTGCCTTTACGTATTGGTGATAAACTCGGATTGTTCTGTTGTTGAATGAGTTCTTTGTTCTTTTTATAATCAAAATAATCGTCGGATAAATTGGCTCCCAAGTGAGCAAATATAACACCGAATAAAGCTGTTACAGCCGACAACAAAGAGAAGGTGGTAGTTTGCATTGCCATACACGTTGCCAATAAAGCAGGAAGTAAGCTCTGAGGAAGAGATATATAACGTGCATTATGTAGCCAAAAAATGATTTTCTTCATATAAATAAAAAAAATAAAGTCATTGGAAAATATCCAATGACTTTAAAACGTAAGTACGAATGCTAAATTATTCGCAGAACATACCGTCTTTTTTACCATCTGCTGTGGTTACTCCTGTGCTCATATCAGCACATTGAACACCAACTACCATAGGTTGATCAGATGTTGATAAAACTGTACCTTCATCATATTCTGTACAGCTACATGTTTTTACACAAGAAGTGAAACTAATACCAGCTACTACTAAAATAGCTCCTACTAAAATAAGCTTTTTCATGTTAGATTTTGTTTAAGTTAAAAACTTTAATTAAATTATGCCACAAAAGTAAAAAATAAAAATTAATTATTTGGTTTTTTTAGAAAAAAAAAAATATTTTTTTTGTATCAGAAATACAATGAGATAGATATAGTTATTAACAAAATATCTTTTAAAAAACGAGTTTTGTTAATGGTTTTAATAATAAAAATGGAAGAATTTATTCATATTTAGGATATATTTTCAACTTTTTTTCATTTATATTTTAAAAATAAACGATTATATTTTAGTTTTACAACTTACTATGGAGTTCTTTTAATAAGTTAATATTATTTGTAAACACCTATCTCTTTGTAATACATATACTCTATATAATTTTGTGAAAACTTTGTATTATTTTAGTATGTAAAGACGTAATAATTGAAAAATAATGAGTATTTTTGCCAAAAAATATGTACAATTATGGAAGCATGGTGGGCAACATTAACAGTAATACAGCAAGTAGCATGGGGTATAGCATTAACTACGAGTTTAATCTTTATTATACAAATGATTATGACTTTTATCGGGATGGATTCCAATACCGACTTTTCAATGGATATGGGGGACCCTTCGAGTGCTGAAATGGCATCAACTCCTTTTCAATTGTTTACTTTTCGAAATTTCATTAATTTCTTTTTAGGATTAAGTTGGTCTTATATTGTATTTTATGAATTAATTGATAATGGTTTTTGGTTAATTTTAATTTCAAGCTTAGTTGGGTTGTTTCTTGTTGCAGGTGTGATGTTGATTTTTTACGGAATGAGTAAGATGTCGGAAAGTGGTAATATTCAACCTCAGCAAACGATCGGTTTAACGGCACATGTTTATATTCCTATTCCGGCACATAAAGAAGGGATAGGGAAAATACAATTAAGTGTACAAAATAGTGTTAGAGAGTATGATGCTATGACTGAAGGGGAATCTTTAAAAACCGGAAATATTGTTAAAATAAAAGAAATTGTAGAAGGAAGTGTTTTGCTTGTAGAAAAAATATAAATTAATCATTTAAATATAAACAGTATGAATTTTATAGTATTAATCATTGTTATAGTAGCTGTCTTTTTTATTACGTTTGCTGCAATTTTAAGTAGGTATAAAAGATGTCCGTCCGATAAAGTATTGGTTGTTTATGGAAAAACAGGACGCGATGCAGGTGGTGGCCACAGTTCGGGAAGATGTATTCACGGTGGTGCCGCTTTTATTTGGCCCGTTTTTCAAAATTATGCCTTTTTAGATTTAACGCCTATTTCCATTGAGTGTAATCTTACTAATGCATTGAGTCGTCAAAATATTCGTGTTGACGTTCCTTGTCGTTTTACGGTTGGAATTTCGACCGAACCCGAAAATATGACCAATGCAGCCGAACGTCTGTTGGGCTTAAAATCGGAACAAATTCAAGAACTTGCCAAAGATATCCTTTTTGGTCAATTGCGTTTGGTGATTGCGACGATGGATATTGAAGAAATTAATGCCGACCGAGATAAGTTTCTTATCAATATCAGTCAGAATGTAGAATTGGAAATGCGTAAAATCGGTTTAAAGCTTATTAATGTGAATGTTACCGATATACGTGATGAATCGGGCTATATTGAAGCGTTAGGAAAAGAAGCCGCTGCCAAAGCTATCAACGAAGCCAAAAAGAGTGTAGCCGAGCAAGAACGTTTTGGCGAAATCGGGAAAGCCGAAGCCAATAGAGATAAAGATATTCGTATAGCTGAAACGGAAAGAGATACTCGTATTCGTATGGCAGAAGCGAATGCAACAGCTGTTGAAGGTGAAAATCAATCGAAAATTGTTATCGCCAATTCCGATGCTCAACGTCGAGAACGGGAAGCCGAAGCTATGAAAAAAGCGGTTGCTGCCGAAAAAGTTCAACAAGCTAAAGCTTTACAGGAAGCTTATGATGCTGAACGTCAGGCTGAGTTGGCACGTTTCGATAGAGAAAAAGCTACTCAAAAAGCCAATATTGTAGTCAAAGCTGAAATTGAAAAAGAAAAAGCTATTATTGACGCCGAAGCCGAAGCCGAAACTTTCCGTCGGAAAGCCAAAGGGGAAGCCGATGCTATATTTGCTAAAATGGAAGCTGAAGGAAAAGGTATGTATGAAATTCTTTCGAAACAAGCTAATGGGTATAAACAATTGGTGCAAGCTGCCGGCGGCGATACCAAAAATGCCGTTACCTATTTGATTGCCGAAAAACTTCCCGAATTGGTTAAAACTCAAGTTGAAGCTATCAGTAATCTTAAAATCGACAAAATTGTGGTTTGGGATGGAAATAACGGAAAAGGAGATAAAACTACCACTGCCAATTTTGTTTCCGGACTGATGAATTCCGTTCCACCACTCAACGATTTGTTTAATATGGCAGGTATGAATCTTCCCGATTATCTTGGAAAAGTAAAACCAACCGAAGATATTCCTTCCGAAGAAGTTGTTACGGAAAAAGAAGAAAAAATAAACGATAAAAAAGCTGACAAGAAACAAGATAAATAATTCATGTCGCTTAAATTATATGTAATAGGTTGTGGCTCGGCAACCCCGGTCGGTCAACGAATATCGAGCTCCTTTGCTTTGAAAAAAGACAATGAGTTCTATTTGATTGATTGCTGCGAAAGTGCTCAAATGCGATTGAAACCTTTAGGTATTAAAATGAACAAAATCAGTCGCATTTTTATCAGTCATTTACATGGCGATCATTATTTTGGTTTAGTTTGTCTATTGTCAACCTTTCATCTTTTTGGTAGAACCGAAGCACTACATGTTTATGGAGATGCTCTTCTAAAAGAAATTATTGATATACAGATGAAAGCAGGAAATACGGAATTGAATTACCCCTTGATTTTTCATGAAATTATGCGTGATTCTACCGCTGTACTTTTTGAAGATGAAACCATAGAAGTCGAAACATTTCCTTTGATTCATAGCGTGCCTACGCATGGCTTTGTTTTTAAAGAAAAAGAACGTCCTCTCAACGTAAATAAAACTTTTGTTGAACAATACAAGCCTTCGGTTGAAGCTATTCAACGTATTAAAGCCGGCGAAGATTATACCGATGAAAATGGGAAGGTGTTTTTGCATAAGGAAATAACTGCACATTCAACCTTTAAACCGAAAAGTTTTGCATATTGTTCCGATACGATTTATACCGAAAGCATTCTTCCTTATATTCAAGGTGTTGATTTGCTATATCATGAAGCTACTTTTATGGATGATAT
>CAYZQG010000065.1:0-8808 GCA_964480685.1 uncultured Lentimicrobiaceae bacterium | reverse complement strand
CGACAATATTCGTTAATCCGTGTTTTTTTTCTTCACTACGAACATACACAAAAGGAAGGTTCATCTCTTGAGCTACTAATGCACCCTGAGCAATGGCTCCTGTAGCCACTCCGGCTATAACTTCAACTTCCGGAAAATTTGTTTGTACTAAATGTACTAAACCTTCTTTAATGAACGTTCTTATTGCCGGAAAAGAAAGGGTTTTGCGGTTATCACAATAAATCGGCGATTTTAATCCTGATGCCCAAGTAAATGGTTTTGAAGGGCTTAATTTAACTGCTTTGATTTTTAATAAATGGTTGGCACAACTTTTCGATAATTCCATATATATATAATATTAATTAATGCAAAAGTACAATCTTTTTTATAACGAAGCTGAATTATCTGTCATAATTTATGATAAAAATCAACTAATAGATTTACGTTCAAAACAAAAAATAATTTTCGAGGATAATCATGACTTGGATATTCGGATGCGACTTTTCTTAGAAAAACATTTGTCTTTCTTTTTGTATTGTCAGGAAAATCATACCGAAGAAGTATTACACTATCTAAAATCTTTTTTTAAATGCGTACAAGCAGCCGGTGGAATAGTCTTTAATCATAAAAATGAGTTGCTGACTATTAAGCGTTTCGGTTTTTATGATTTTCCAAAAGGGCATATTGAACAGGGTGAAGATGCTCTAAAAGCTGCCATGCGTGAAGTATGGGAAGAAACCAATGTGGGGGAATTAGAGGTAGTAGAGCCCTTAGAAACTACGTATCATGTTTTTGTGGATATAGATGGTTATGTGTTAAAAGAAACCCAATGGTTTCGTATGAAAACTAGTGCCGTAGATAAACTTATTCCTCAAAATGAGGAAAATATTACCGGAGTTTGGTGGATGTCGTCAAAAGAAATTCAACAAATCATCCGTTCGTTTTATCCTTCTCTTCAACAATTGATTAATAAAATAATAATTTAATATATAAAATAAAAAATAATGAAAACGTCAGATAAAGGTTTTAATACCAAGTTAATTCATGCAGGTGCATTTGAAGATGAATTCGGAAGTGCTACCGTGCCTATTTATCAAACATCCACTTTTAAATTTAAAGATGCTCAGCACGGAGCCGATTGCTTTTCGGGAAAGACGAAAGGGTATATTTATACGCGTATCGGCAATCCGACTATTCGTGCTTTTGAACAAAATATTGCCGAATTGGAAAACGGTTTTGATGGCATTGCCACCGCTTCGGGAATGGGTGCCGTAAGCAGTGTGTATATGGCATTGCTGGGTGCCGGTAGCCATATTGTTTGTTCCGATGCTATTTATGGACCTTCAAGAGGTATCCTTGAACAAGATTTTTCGCGTTTTAATGTCGAAGCAAGTTTTGTAAATACAACAAAAATTGAAAATATAATCAAAGCAATTAAACCCAATACCAAAGTATTGTATATCGAAACGCCGGCGAATCCTACTATGGATATTACCGATATTGTTGCTTGTGCCGACATTGCTAAAAAACACGGATTGATTTTAGTGGTTGACAATACATTTTGTTCCCCTTATTTACAAAAACCTCTGGATTTAGGCGCCGATGTGGTACTTCATTCCATTACTAAATTCATTAACGGACATGCCGATATTGTAGGTGGTGTGATTGTTACTAAAGAAGAAAAACTGTATAAACAAATCCGTCATGCAATGGTGTATTTGGGGTGCAATATGGATCCTACACAAGCATTTATGGTTATACGTGGCGTGAAAACATTGGCATTACGTATAGAAAGAGCACAAGAAAATGCTATGAAAGTAGCCGAATTTTTAGCTACTCATCCTAAAATTGCTTGGATAAAATATCCGGGATTAAAATCTCATCCTCAATATGAGTTGGGTCTGAAGCAAATGAAAGGTTTTGGATCTATGATGAGTTTTGGATTAAAAGGGGGTTTTGAAGCCGGTGAAAAACTGATGAATAATGTTCATTTAGCCTTATTGGCAGTATCGCTCGGAGGCGTAGAAACCTTGATACAACACCCTGCTTCTATGACCCATGCAGCTGTCAGTAAAGAAAATAAATTGGCTGCCGGCATTACAGACGATTTGGTTCGTTTCTCTGTTGGTATTGAGGATGTGGAAGATATAATTAACGATTTGAAAAACGGCTTGGATAAAATTTAAAACAAATGTTTGACATAGAAAAAATTAAAATTCCGGCAAAACATATTATCGCCGTTGCTTCGGGCAAAGGGGGTGTAGGTAAATCAACGGTATCGGTAAATTTGGCTATAGCTTTAGCTCGTCAAGGGTATAAAGTGGCATTGGTAGATGCCGATTTGTATGGTCCTTCGGTTCCGAAAATGATGGGCTTGGAAGGGTTGACTCCTGAAGTAGAAATGCTTGGAGAAAAAGAAAGCATGAAACCCCTCGTGAAATACGGAGTACAGATTATGTCGTTGGGTTTTTTTATGGAAAAAGGTCAAAGTGTTATTTGGCGTGGTCCTTTGGCAGCCAATGCAATACTTCAATTGTTTGAAAATACGACGTGGGATGAACCCGAATTTATGATTATAGATTTTCCTCCGGGAACAGGTGATATTCAATTAACAGTCTTACAGCGTTTATCTCTCTCAGGGGCTATCATTGTAACTACTCCGCAGGAAATTGCGATCAACGATGCTCGTCGGGCAATTAATATGTTTCAAAAAGATGGTATTCAGATTCCGGTGTTGGGAATAATTGAAAATATGTCGTGGTTTACTCCTCGCTCTCATCCGGATGAAAAATATTACATATTCGGAAAGGGTGGAGGTGCTTTGTTGGCTAAAGAATATGATACAAAATTATTGTGTCAAATTCCTTTGGTTGCTGAAGTGGGTGATGCTGCCGATAAAGGGAAAAGTATTTTCAACCAAGAAGATCAATTGCTTGTAAACGATTTTCTGAAAATGACCGATGCGTTGGTGGAAGTTTTGTAGATAGTTTGAAATAATACTGTTTGTATTCCTTTTTTTATTCAATCGTAAAATTAAAATAACAGGTTGATTTATTGTTTTCTAAAAAGAGTATGTCTTTCTAAGGTATTGCATAAATCACCATATATTATTTTTTTATCTTTCAAGTCGGCATCGTAGAAGATGACGTAACTAAATGCAGCCGATTCGCTCCCTTGTTGCATACAGTATTGACGTACAAAATCGCTGGGATAAAAAAAGAAATTACCTTCGTATGTATTTTGAAAAAATACAATGCCTTTTTTATCGGGTGTTTCACTATATGATTTGTAAATCAATTCACTGCAAACTAAAGCGTCGTCGGTACTAAAGTCGAACAGAAAATCGTATGGAGTACCTAAATAAGTAAAGGCGGTCAATAGCGAACGAAAAATTTCTTCTTTGGGAAGGTTAGGCCTTAAAGCTGCGAAATAATCAACACGGGCAATGTGATCGAGTGGGCTGATAATCACACCTTCACCCACTGCTTCGATAATAAGGGGTTTGTGTTGTTGCATGTCCCGATAGATTTCGTTATAGTTATCGCGAATATACGTAGAAGCTTTTTGTCCTTGTAACATAGGGATTCCTTCAAAATAACGATCCATTAATTCAAGGCTGCCAAGATAAATGCCTGAATGTGTAAAGAATCCCGAAATACCTATATTTGCTACCTGAAAGTCGTTTCGTTTTATCATGATATCGCCCGGATGCAATGAAGCCGTTATGGTTTCGAGTTCTTTACTGCCAATATATTTTTTTCTTCCGAAACTTAAATCAATATCCGATACGATATCGCATACGGCTTTTTGCAAGGGTTTACGGAAACAACGTCGTAATGTGTTTTTGGGTGCTGCTATCGCTGTTCCGTTTTTGCCAATTTCGGTAAAACCAAAGTCTTTACTGGTACTACCGTTATGTAACACAAATTTCGAACGGGCGGTCATCACATAAAACACCTTGTTGCTCTGATCAATACTCATTGAAACAATGGAGCTGTCGGTGAGTCCGTATGATTTATCTAAACGAACAAACCTACGGTCGCGTAGCATATATATGTAATCGGACGCAGTTCCCAATAATACCGTGCGATTGTCGAGCGGAAGAATGCAGGTGAATGTTATACCTTCGGGGAGATGCAGCTTTTGAGAAATATCAAGCACTTTATCGGGTTTTACATACGCTATGCTGTCGCAATTTTGTCCGTAAACTACCCAGGTATTGTGGGTTGGGTCGCTTGCCGAAAGGCACATGTTACTGTGAGAAAAATAGGCTGTATCGCTTGTTGATTGCTGGGCATCAAGATTATAAACCGGAAGTGTTACCGGAAATAAAATCATTAGCTTAATTGCAAATCGGAATAGTGGTTTCATGTTTGTAAATAATTAAGTCCATTACAGCAAAATTTATGTTTAATCAACAGCAAAATTAAAATTTTATTGCAATGACATTGATAAAATCTTATGTTTATTTTGTTTTTAGAATGTTAAACGGTCAGCTTTTATGTTCCAAGTTAACGGGAGCCGAGTTCCGAGATAAGTCGTAATTTTAAAGTTTTTGCTCACGGATTTTTGTAAAGTCTAAAGTCAAAGGTCTAAAGTCAAAGGTCTAAAGTCAAAGGTCGAAAGTCAAAGTTCGAAAGACGAAAGACGAAAAAACTTTTTTGCCCACAGATTTTTAATTTTTTACCGCAAAAGACACAAAGGTTTTACGCAAAGAACGCAAAAAATATTTCTATTCTTTTTAAAAGTCTCCCCATTGATTTGTGTAGCAGTTTGATTTTTAAATTAATGTACTTATTCTTTACGCTTCGCTCCAAGTGGGGAGGTTTAGAGGGGGCTGCTATCTTTTATTCATAGAATTCGCTTTCAAAGCGGAAAATCTTTTTGTTCTATCGGTTAAGAATCTTTTTCTTTATAAAATCTTTATACGTACCAACGATTTCTTTATAGTATTTTTATAATTTTTGTTCCACTTTTGCATCGTTAAATCAACGCATTATTTTAATAAAATATGGATACTTTAAAACAGCTTATATGGAATATGTAATTGGTGGAATACTATCGTTTCTCATACTGGGATATCTTATTTACTCCCTTAGTAAACCCGAAAAATTTTAACATGAAATATAATGGATTGTTTACTTTTAATGGTAGAATTTTTTGGAGCTTTATTTCTTTTATTCTTTTTGTGTTGGTTGATAGGAAGTAAGTTGCCATTTGATGAATATGTTAAAGAAAAATATAAAGGAAATATATTTAAATAATTAAAAAATGACTATACAGGATTTGATTCAGTTACTATTGGTTTTTGCCTTATTAATACTTTTGACACCTGTTTTGGGTAATTATATGAGTAAGGTGTTTTCCGGTAAAAAACATATATTTCAGGCTGTATTTGGGTGGCTTGAACGAATAATTTACCGTTTTTCAGGAATTAACGCCGAAGAGGAAGTAAATTGGAAATCCTATACCTTTGGCTTATTGATATTTAATTTTATAGGATTCTTGACTGTTTTTTTATTGCAACTTTTTCAAAGTTATTTACCGCTTAATCAAGAACATTTTCAAAATATTTCTTGGCATTCGGCTTTTAATACGGCAGTTAGTTTTATGACCAATACCAATTGGCAATCGTATGCCGGAGAATCAACGCTTTGTTATTTTATTCAAATGCTTGGACTTACCGTTCAAAATTTTGTTAGTGCTGCGACAGGAATTGCCGTTTTATTGGCACTTATAAGAGGGATTGCCCGAAAAACAACCGATAAAATTGGTAATTTTTGGGTTGATTTAACGCGTTCAACCGTCTATGTGCTTTTGCCTTTATCTATACTATTTTCTATTGTTCTTGTTGGACAAGGGGTTATTCAGAATTTTAAAACCTACGAAACGGTTCAAACAGTAGAAGGAAAGAAACAAATAATCCCGATGGGTCCGGTTGCATCGCAAGTTGCCATTAAACAATTGGGAACAAATGGAGGTGGATTTTTTAATGCCAACGGTTCACATCCTTTTGAAAATCCGACTCCTTTAAGTGATTTTCTGCAATTGCTTGCCATTCTGCTTATTCCGGCTTCGTTAACCTATACTTACGGAAAGATGGTGGGTTCCGTAAAACAAGGATGGGCGATATTTTCAGTCATGTTTATTTTATTAATATCCGGACTCATCATTTCGCTTTATTCCGAATATTCAACCTCATCGCTTTTTGCCAATAGTGCATTCATGGAAGGAAAGGAAACACGTTTCGGTATTACTAACAGCGTGCTTTGGTCAACATTTACTACGGCTGCTTCCAACGGTTCGGTGAATGCCATGCACGATAGTTTATCGCCTTTAAGCGGGATGATTTGTATGATTAACATGATGTTGGGTGAAGTTATTTTTGGTGGTGTCGGTGCCGGATTATATGGGATAGTGATATTTATAATTCTTACCGTGTTTATTTCCGGATTGATGGTAGGACGTACTCCCGAATATTTGGGTAAGAAAATTGAAGCATTTGAAGTGCAAATGGCAATGATAGCTATTTTAGCACCAAGTTTTGTGATTTTAATTTTTTCGGCATGGGCATCTGTTACCGATATGGGGTTGTTAAGTCGAAATAATTTGGGACCTCACGGATTTTCGGAAATAGTGTATGCCTTTAGTTCGGCTGCCGGAAACAATGGCAGTGCGTTTGCCGGATTAAATGCCAATACCTTTTTCTACAATTTAACCATAGGCATCGGAATGCTAATCGGTCGTTTTGGTGTGATTATCCCTGTTTTAGCTATCGCCGGGAACTTGGCAAAAAAGAAAATTACACCTCAATCGATGGGTACGTTACATACCGATAATGTATTGTTTATATGTTTATTGATTCTTATAATACTCATTGTTGCCGGATTAACTTTTTTTCCTGCTTTATCATTCGGTCCAATTGTTGAATATCTTCTTTTTAACAATGGAATCACTTTTTAATTAACTAATTATGAATACAAAAGAGAATTTTATCTTTAATAGAAAAATAGTGCTTCAAGCTATTAAGGATAGTGTTATTAAATTAAACCCCGTATTGTTAATTAAAAATCCGGTTATTTTTATTGTTGCCTTAGGTTCTTTACTGACTACTTGTATCGTTATAGCCGATTTGGTGAAAGGAAATTTCAGTTTTTTTAGTTTTCAAATTTGTATTTGGTTGTGGTTTACGGTATTATTTGCTAATTTTTCGGAAGCTATAGCCGAAGGAAGAGGAAGAGCTCAAGCTGAAACACTGAAAAAAAATCGAATTCAAACAAAAGCACGTAAATGGAACGGAAAAACGGAAACCATAATCAATGCCACGGAATTAAAGAAAGGCGATGTCGTTGTGTGTGAAACCGGTGATATCATTCCTTCGGATGGGGAAGTTATAGAAGGTATTGCCAGTGTAGATGAATCAACCATAACGGGAGAATCGGCACCGGTAATTCGTGAAAGTGGTGGTGATAGGTCTGCCGTTACAGGTGGAACTAAAGTACTCAGCGATAGAATCGTAGTTCGTATTACCTGTGAACCCGGGAATACGTTCATTGATAGAATTATAGCTATGGTGGAAGGGTCTAAACGGCAAAAAACTCCCAACGAAATTGCTTTGTTTATTTTGCTTTCCGGATTATCCATCATTTTTTTGTTATCGGTGGTAACCCTTCCTGCTTTTTTTGGATATGCACTTTCGGCTTCGCATTTACCTTTATCACAAAATCTAACCATACCCGTTCTTATTGCTTTGTTGGTTTGTCTTATTCCCACAACCATTGGTGGATTATTAAATGCTATCGGTATCAGTGGAATGGACCGACTATTACAACACAATGTAATTGCTACCAGCGGACGGGCTATTGAAGCTGCGGGTGATGTGGACGTTCTTTTACTCGATAAAACAGGAACCATTACCTTAGGGAATCGAATGGCAACCGATTTTATTCCGGTAGAAAACATATCTATTGAACAACTTGCCGATATTGCTCAACTTTCTTCGCTTTCGGACGAAACCCCCGAAGGTCGTTCTATTGTGGTGTTGGCGAAAGAAAAATTCAATATTCGCGGTCGTGATATTAATAATCTTCATGCTACATTTGTCCCTTTTACGGCTCAATCAAGAATGAGTGGGGTAGATATAATCACCCATGACGGAAAAATTCATCAGATTCGGAAAGGTTCTTCCGAAGCCATTCGTGTATTTATACAAAATAACAATGGCTTTTATCCGCAACAAGTAGATACAATAGTGTCTGAATTGGCTCGACAAGGTGCTACGCCCTTAGTGGTGGCTGAAGATAATAAAATTCTTGGAGTTATTCATTTAAAGGATGTTGTAAAAGGAGGAATTAAACAACGATTTTCCGAACTTCGAAGCATGGGTATAAAAACGGTTATGATTACGGGCGATAATTTCTTAACGGCGGCAGCCATTGCTGCTGAAGCCGGAGTGGATGATTTTATGGCGGAAGCAAAACCCGAAGATAAATTGCAACGTATTCGGGATGAACAAGCCAATGGTCATTTAGTGGGTATGATTGGCGATGGCACCAACGATGCTCCTGCTTTAGCTCAAGCCGATATCGGTATTGCCATGAATTCGGGTACCCAAGCTGCTCGCGAAGCCGGAAATATGATAGACCTTGATAGTAATCCTACTAAATTAATTGAAGTTGTTGAGGTTGGCAAACAATTGCTGATGACCCGCGGTTCTTTGACAACCTTTAGTATTGCCAATGATGTGGCTAAATATTTTGCCATTATTCCTGCCATTTCCATTTCACTTTATGCCAATAACCATCAACTTGGCGTTCTCTCAAAATTGAA
>CAYZQG010000064.1:0-8910 GCA_964480685.1 uncultured Lentimicrobiaceae bacterium | reverse complement strand
ATACTTTCTCATATCTACGAATGGTATAACGCATTCCGAATTCAAAAAAATTGCGCAATTCTTTACCCACCAAATTATATGTTAAAATTTGAGGACGTTCATTTCCCGATACGCCCGAATTATAGGTAAACGTAACCCCTCCAACGGTAGTTAAACGAACTTGACTAAACGACATGGAGAGGGCGAAATTTCTATTCAAATGATAAAGCAAGCCGAAACCGAAAATAAACGACATATTATAACGCATATTGTTATCTATTTCACTCAGTTTAACACCTTCATCATCCAAAATTACATCTTGTTTCTCTTCAATTAAATCATCGATACTTTGTTTATAGTAGGAATTTCCCAATACCCTATTAATACTAACTTCAGCCGTATTCGACAAACCGTTGTAATAACTTGCCGTAAATTTATTACCGATATACATTCCGCAATTAAAGTAAAAATCAAAACCTTTACTTTGCTCATCCATAGTCGATTTTTGTTTATCGGTTACTTGTCCGTAGAGGGTTGAATGAGTAAACAGAGCAATTATCAACACACAAAAAAGGCAAAAAGATGAACAGCGTTTCATATTAGATAATGGCTAATTGTTCAATGGTTTGTAAGGGATTGGGAGAGCTAAAAACGCTGTAACCGCAAACCAAAACATCGGCACCGGCAGCAAGGAGTTGTTTATAATTGGAAAGGTCAACGCCCCCATCAATTTCAATACGTGTTTCGAGTTGTTGAGCCATGATCATGGCTTTTAATTTTTCAATTTTCCGGTAGGTATGTTCAATAAACTTTTGTCCGCCGAAACCGGGATTCACCGACATTAACAACACCACATCGGTTTCACAGAGAATATCTTCGAGAACCGAAACGGGCGTATGCGGATTGAGAGAAACGCCGGTTTTAACATTCATTTTTTTAATGGATTGCAAGCTACGATGAAGATGTGTACACGCCTCATAATGAACGGTAAGTATAGAAGCTTGCGCTTCGGTACAAAAACGTTCTATATACAAGTCGGGATGTAGAATCATTAAATGAATATCTAAGGGTTTGGTTGCATGTTTGGCAATGGCTTTTAAAACGGGAAAGCCGATAGATAAATTAGGGACAAAATTTCCGTCCATAATATCTATATGAAACCAGTCGGCTTTACTGCGGTTTATCATTTCGATATCGCGTTGTAAATTACCAAAATCAGCTGACAATATGGAAGGTGCAATAAGATGTTTCATGGTTATATGTATTAAATTAATCTTCGTAAATACTTTTGATACCGGGTAATTCTCTACCTTCGCAGAATTCGAGCATAGCTCCTCCGGCAGTAGATACATAGTTGAATTTATCCGCCAATTTAAATTTATTTACGGCAGAAATGGAATCACCTCCCCCAACTAAAGAAAAGGCTCCGTTTTCGGTTGCTCGGACGATGGAATCGGCGATCATAAAGGTACCATTGCTAAAATCTTCGTATTCAAACACACCCAAAGGACCGTTCCATAAAATAGTTGCCGAATTTAAGATGATATTTCTAAATTTCATAATTGTTTCGGGACCAATATCCAATCCTTTCATTTCTTGAGGAATATTGGAAGTATAATGTAATCTTCGATAAGCACGTTCGGAAATAGTATTAGCAGTAACCGAATCAATAGACGTATAGATATTAACATTATAATCTTTGGCTTTTCGCAAAATTTCTTGAGCCACCGGGATCATATCTTTTTCATACAACGAATCGCCGATATCCCCGCCCATGGCTTTATGCATGGTGTAATCCATTCCGCCTCCCAAAATAATATTATTTACTTTTGAGAGTAAATGGTTGATAATATCGATTTTAGTTTGAATTTTCGAGCCCCCTAAAATTGCGGTAAAGGGAAGTTTCGGTCTTAACATAACCCTATTCAAATTGTCAATTTCTTTTTGCATTAAGAAACCGAACATTTTATTTTTAGGGAAGAAACGAGCAATAACAGCCGTAGAAGCATGTTCGCGGTGAGCTGCCGAAAACGCATCGTTGACATACACATTTCCATAAGAAGCTAATTTCTTGGCAAATTCAACATCACCATTTATTTCTTCATCATGAAATCGAACATTTTCGAGCAATAAAATTTTGCGTGGCGGTAAAGCATCCACTAAGCGTTGAGCTTGTTCACCGATACAATCATCGGCAAAGAAAACTTTAACATCCACTATTTTTTGCAAATAAGGCAGTACATGTTCCAACGAATATTTGAATTCATTGCCGTTCGGTCGTCCGAGATGAGACATCAGGATAACGGCACCTCCATCACGTAATATTTTATTGATAGTAAGTAAAGAAGCGTCGATGCGTGTGGTATCTTCTATTTCAAACTTATCATTCAACGGTACGTTATAATCAACACGTACTAATACTTTTTTATCTTTAAAATCGAAGTCTTGTATATGTATCATACTATATGTTTAATAAATTGAAGTTCATTAAAAAGGATCTTCTTCATCCGCCGGATAAAAAGCATTTTGTTGAGGCGGCGGTGGGAAACTATGGTCGTCATTAATTCGTGATGGAATAGTATTGTAATTATCTAACGATGCGGAACCCAAAGGAATAAAATTAGATGGAATTTGGTCGAAATCGTTTATATCGATAAATTTGGCATATTCGGGTATAAAGCGTAATTTTATATCTTTCAAGGCTCCGTTTCGATGCTTGGCAATCATAATTTCGGCTAATCCGGCTGCGGGAGTATGATCTTCAAACTGATCGAGTTTATAATAATCGGGACGATAAATAAACAACACCATGTCGGCATCCTGTTCAATAGCTCCCGATTCACGTAAGTCGGATAACTGAGGACGTTTGGTTTGTACCGAGCGTGATTCAACCGAACGATTTAACTGAGACAAAGCGATTACCGGAATATCCAATTCTTTAGACAAAGCTTTCAACGAACGCGAAATGGTACTGATTTCTTGTTCTCGATTCATGCTTTTCATATCTAAACCCGAAGACATTAATTGAAGATAATCAATAATTACACCTTGAATATCATATTGTTGTTTAAAACGACGGCATTTGGCTCTCAATTCAAAGATGGATAAACCGGCCGTATCGTCAATTAATAATTTGGCATTTTCCAATTCGGTCATTTTATTGACTAAGGTACGCCAATCTTCGTCGCTTAAGTCGCCTTTTTTCAATTGATTTTGATAGAATCCCGATTCGGCGGAAATAAGGCGTAAAGCTAAATCGGAAGCCGACATTTCGAGTGAAAAGAAGGCTATCGGTTTTTGTTGTTCAATAGCAATGTGTCGTGCCATTGAGAGCACGAAAGCCGTTTTCCCCATTCCGGGACGGGCAGCAATGATAATGAGATTAGCACGTTGCCATCCATTGGTAACGCGATCCAAATCGGTAAAACCGGAAGGTAATCCACGTAATTTTGTTTCCGAATTTTTCATTGCTTGCAAATCGGCAAGCACTTCACGTATTAAATCGGGCATAGTTCGCGAATCTCTTCTAAAATTCTGTTCGGCAATATCAAACAAATTTTTCTCGGCTTTATCCAACATTTCCAAAACATCCAAAGTTGGATCGTAGGCATCATGAATGGTTTCGGTTGAAACGGAAATTAATTTGCGTTGAATAAATTTTTCAGAGACAATACGAGCATGATACTCAATATTTGCCGATGAAACAACCCGATTAGTAAGGGAGGATAAATAGTATGCACCCCCTACCGCATCTAAATCGGTATTCTTTCGCAAACGATTAGCTACCGATAATAAATCAACCGGTTCGCTGGCAAGAAAAACTTCTTTTATCGCTTTATATATTTTTTGATGCGCTTCTTTATAAAACATTTCTTCACGAAGCATATCAATAACACTAACGGCTGCATTTTGTTCCAACATCATGGCACCTAATACAGCCTCCTCAAAATCAATAGCTTGTGGCAATACCCTGCCTTGCATATCTACTTCGGGAAGAACTATTCTTTTTTGTCTTTGTGCTGTTTCTTTTGCCATTTTTTAGAAGGGTATTTAGTTGGTTTTAATCCATTGTTGAACTTCAGACAATTGTAAAGCAGCTATTTCCATTTTATTTTTCTTTCGCAAACCATTTAGATCATTAAACAATTTGGTATCGGACGATGCGTTTAAATCGGCGAGTGTTTGAATGCCGAGTTGGCGCAAAGCACCTATCCATTCTTTTGGAACGCCCTGTTGTTCAAACTCATCATCTTCAGCTACTTCGGCTTGTTTTTCCGGTTTCATTTGTGGAAACAAGAGCACATCTTGGATGGATGGCGAATTGGTTAAAAACATAACCAACCGATCAATTCCGATTCCGATACCGGAAGTTGGCGGCATACCGAATTCTAAAGCACGTAAGAAATCTTGGTCAATAAACATGGCTTCATCATCCCCTTTTTCCGATAAACGAAGTTGTTCTTCAAAACGATAGCGTTGATCTATCGGATCGTTTAATTCAGAATAAGCATTGGCAAGTTCTTTACCATTAATCATTAATTCGAAGCGTTCGGTTAATTGCGGATTATCTCGGTGTCGTTTGCATAAAGGCGACATTTCAATGGGATAATCCATTATAAACGTAGGTTGAATAAATTGATTTTCACATTTTTCACCAAAAATTTCATCAATTAATTTACCCACACCCATGGTTTCATCGGTATTGATAGCTAATTTTCGACAAACTTCTTTTAATTCGGTTTCGTTCATCTTGCTTACATCAAATCCGGTATGAAGTTTAATGGCATCCAAGATACTGATTCGAGCAAATGGAGCTTTAAAATCAATGAGTTGTTCTCCAACTTGTACTTTTGTAGAACCGTGTAATTTTAAAGCAATACGTTCGATAAGATTTTCAACCGACTGCATCATCCAATTATAATCTTTATATGCAACATAGCATTCCATACAGGTAAATTCGGGATTATGGGTTCTATCCATTCCTTCGTTACGGAAATTACGGCTAAATTCATATACACCATCAAAACCACCAACAATCAAGCGTTTAAGATATAATTCGTTGGCAATTCGCAAATACAAAGGCATATCCAATGCATTGTGATGGGTAATAAACGGACGAGCGGCGGCTCCGCCGGGTATCGGTTGAAGTACAGGTGTTTCGACTTCTAAAAATCCTTGT
This sequence comes from uncultured Lentimicrobiaceae bacterium, assembly GCA_964480685.1. Taxonomy (GTDB): domain Bacteria; phylum Bacteroidota; class Bacteroidia; order Bacteroidales; family WCHB1-69; genus UBA5266. Next base: position 3,752 of record CAYZQG010000064.1, on the reverse strand, counting down.
TCGTTGTAATAATTTCTAATTTCATTAATGATAAGCGAACGTTGTACAAAGGTATTTTTAACGTGCGGGTTGACAATTAAATCCAAATAACGCATGCGATAGCGTTGTTCAGGATCGGTAAAAGCGTCATATACTTTATCTTCGGTTTGTTTTACAATGGGTAAGGGACGTAACGATTTCGATAACAAGGCGAATTCTTTCACATGAAGAGTTATTTCACCCATTTGAGTTACAAACACATATCCTTTTACCCCGATAATATCACCGATATCTAATTTTTTAAAGACCAAATTATACAAACTTTTATCCTCATCCGGACAAATTTCATCGCGTTTGGTGTAAACCTGCATACGTCCGCAAGCATCTTGCAATTCATAGAAAGAAACGGCGCCCATAATCCGCTGACTCATAATCCGACCGGCAAAACATACGTTTTGATAGGCATCCGGATTTTTTTCAAAACCGGCAAGTATCTCAATAGAGGTAACATTTACGGGATATTCATTGGCAGGGTATGCATTGATACCCATAGATTCAAATGTTTTTAGTTTTTCTCTTCGGATTATCTCTTGTTCACTCAATTCCAAGCTCATTTTTTAATCGTTTTCTATGTTATTCGAAATTCTACAAAATATCTATGAATCAATCTTTTAATAAAGATAACTCGTTAATGCAAAAGTAAACATTTTTTTAATATATAAAAGTAATTTTCAAGAGAAATCCTCATTGTCGGATAAAACTATACAATTCTTCGTTTCATTCTGCATAACAATCTTTTATATCCATTGGAAGAAACATTTGCAACGAAGCGGTACATACAAACCAATAAAAAACTTTTAACAATACAATACCTAGGGAAAATTAATGGTAATTAGAAATTTAATCCCAACGATAAGCTAAGCATATCACGATAATGCTTTGAATCGGCGACAATTGGAAACAAGCTTTTTCGATATCCGATATCGAAAGTAAACGAATAAAAATCTAAGCCTAAGCCACCCATTAAATCCATGTTATGTACTTGAAAATAATTTCGATCTATACCGATGTCGTTTTTCGATAAGTAAACCAATACTTTATATTGAAATCCAAGCATAATCCGAAATGACACATTATCGTTTTGAACGATATGAAATCCGGCTTGCAAAGGAACAGTAAGATAACCCAACTCTAAATTCTGATTAGAAGTTATGGTATCTTTCCACATCAATGAACATTTATTTATATGATAATCAATACCTACTTGCCCAAACCAACGTTCGCCTATACGTAATTGAAAGCCTAAATTATAATTAAGTGTTTTATCATAGGTAAATTTTGGGCTGAAGTCATTTTTATTGGCAGGCACATCCAATCCGAATTTAATTCCCCAATGAAGTAATTGTTGAGCCGGAGCGAATGCAACCGATACAAGCAAAATCAGTAACAATAAAAAAGTTTTTATTTTCATATACGTTTATTTAGAAATAGTTAATTTATTTTCTACAAACGACTTAAGGAACAAAGCAGACTCATTAAACCCAAGTACGGATGAATCAATGCAGAGATGATAAGAAGCCGATTGCCCCCATTTTTTATTGGTATAGTAATTATAATAATGTTCTCGTTGTTTATCAATTTTATAAATAGTATGAATGGCTCTTCGTTCCGAGATTTTATCTTTTTCCATAAGCCATTCCACGCGTTTGTCGAAAGGAGCATGAATAAAAAAATTGAAGCAACTGGGATAATCTCTTAGAATATAATCGGACGTACGACCAACAATGACACATGATTTTTTATTGGCGATTTCACGAATCACTTCCGATTGAATTTTAAATAATTCATCCCGACTTAATACGGTTTCGCTGTTCATATTCATCTGATTGCTTGATAAAGCATATTCTAATCTATTGGTAGGTGTTTCATCGGCATCTTCAAAATAACAGCAATCCAATCCCGTTTCTTTGGCTGCTAATTGCAGTAAAGCCTTATCATAGAAATCAATATGTAATAGTTCGGCAAGTTTTTTCCCGACTTCGAACCCACCGGCACCTACTTGTCTACCTATATTAATGATAATTTTTTTGTCTGTATATTCCATATATTATATCATTTTTTTAAATTCTTTGAGCTGTTTAATTATTAAAAAGACGGCAATAATCGTGGATAAAAAATCGGAAAGCGGCATACTGAGCCAAACCCCTTTTGTTCCCCAAAAATGAGGGAAGATAAATAACAAAGGCAATAAGAAAAGTATTTGCCTTGAAATAGATAAAAATATGGCTTGTTTAGCTTTGCCGATAGATTGAAAAAACTGACTTACAACCATTTGAAAACCCACTATCGGAAAAACAATCATTGTAATCTGCAAACCTTCTTTTGATAAGCGAATTAATTCTGTATCGGACGTAAAAAGGGAAACCATGAATGTGGGGAGCAATTCACCTAAAAGAAACCCTGTTGTAGTAATAAAAACGGCACATAAAACGGCATAATTAAATGTTTTTAAAACTCTTGCAAATTGTTTAGCTCCGTAATTATAGCCTATAATCGGTTGCATTCCCTGTGTTAAGCCCAATACAATCATCACAAAAAACATGGCAAGACGGACCACAATACCGTAAGCTCCCACAGCCATATCTCCCCCATAATAATGTAAACTTCGATTAATAATGATTACTATCACACAACCGCCGGCATTTAACAAAAAAGGTGCAATACCTATGGAAATTATATCCCGGACAATTTCTTTTTTCAAAACAAAGATATTGGAAATAAAACGGATATAACTTTTTTTATTTAGAAAATGTATCATCTCATAACAAAGAGCGGCAATTTGAGCCATTATGGTTGCCAAAGCAGCTCCAATGATACCCCAATGAAACACAAAAATAAAAATCGGAGCCAAAATACAATTCACTAATACGGAAATCAATACAGTTATCATAGCTTTTTGTGGATAGCCTGATGATCGCAACATGCCGTTTAATCCGAAATATAAATGTGTTATGACATTACCATAAAGCAACACTTTCATAAACGAACGAGCATAAGGTAAAGTAACCTCACTAGCACCAAAAAAAAGCAAAATCGGGTCTAAAAACATCAAACATACCACTGAAAATATAACTCCACTTATAATATTTAATAACACCAAATTACCAAGTATTTCTTCAGCACTCCGATAATCTTTAGCCCCCAAACGAACAGACATGATAGCTGCACTCCCTACACCTATCAGCGAACCGAAAGCTGCACCCAAATTCATAAACGGAAAACTAATGGAAAGACCCGCTAATGCCATAGCTCCCACTCCATGTCCTATAAAAATACTATCTATTATATTATAAAGGGAAGTGGCAACCATGGCTATAATCGATGGAATGGAATATTGCCATAACAATTTTCCAATACTACCATAACCCAATACTAACGGACTTTGATTGTTGGACATACGTTTTTTTTTTATTGCTTTTTCAAGTATAGCAAAAATACGCTTTTTTTTGTAGTAAGCTATAGCATTTTTTACAAAAATGAAACCATTACAAAAAAAGAGGTCCTTATTATATAATCCCCTCTTACATAGAATAAATTGTTTTTATCTTTCCATTTGGATTTTTTTGGTAAGAATTCCATTATATTTTAAAAATCAAAAATATACTCTTCTAACTTTAAAATTTTATAAAAGAAAAAAACAATAAAATGGAATATTTTTCCTATATGATACGTTAAAAACGAAAAATAAATGGTATGATTCGACAACTAACGCA
>CAYZQG010000063.1:0-8914 GCA_964480685.1 uncultured Lentimicrobiaceae bacterium | reverse complement strand
AACATTTAAATATGAAGAAAATTTTAATTACGGGAGGTGCAGGATTTATAGGGTCTCATTTATGTGAACATCTTCTAAAGGAAAAAAATGAAGTTATTTGTTTAGACAATTATTTCACCGGACAAAAAGCTAATATTGTTCATTTAATGAATAATCCTTATTTTGAATTAATACGACACGATGTTACCATGCCCTATTTTATTGAAGCTGATGAAATTTATAATTTGGCATGTCCGGCTTCGCCCATTCATTATCAATTTGATGCCATACAAACCGTTAAGACATCGGTTATGGGAGCTATCAATGCTCTCGGATTGGCAAAACGAACCAAAGCAAGAGTATTGCAGGCTTCTACCAGTGAAGTTTACGGAGATCCAAATGTACATCCTCAAGTTGAGGATTATTGGGGTCATGTCAACCCCGTAGGCATTCGATCCTGCTATGACGAAGGAAAGCGTTGTGCCGAAACTTTGTTTATGGATTACTATCGTATGAATAATGTAGATATTAAAATAATCCGCATATTTAATACGTATGGTCCTCGTATGCACCCAAACGATGGACGAGTAGTGTCGAATTTTATTGTACAAGCCCTTCAAGGAAATGATATTACAATTTATGGAAATGGAAGCCAAACACGTAGTTTTCAATATATTGACGATTTGGTAAATGGTATGGTTAAAATGATGGAATCGCGTAATGAATTTATTGGTCCCGTAAATATCGGTAATCCACATGAATTCACCATTTTAGAATTAGCTCAAAAAGTCATTGAATTGGTTGCTTCCAAATCAAAACTCATTTATAAACCTTTACCTTCGGATGACCCCATGCAACGCTGTCCGGATATTTCGTTGGCAAAAAAAGAATTGAATTGGGAACCAACTATTCAACTAGAAAACGGACTATTAAAAACCATTGAATATTTTGAAAATACTTTAAAATTAAAAAATAAATTCTATTTATGAAATTAAAAAAAAATATTTATAATATAATACAATACATTGTACCACAATTATTAAATAAAAAAAATGCTTATTCTCAAGATGGAGAAGATATGCTTTTAGCTTCCTTTTATGAAAGCAAAAAAAAATATAAAGGATTTTATATTGATGTTGGAGCACATCATCCTTTTAGATTCTCTAATACTGCATATTTTTATAAGAAAGGTTGGAAAGGGATAAACATTGAACCCACACCCAATTTATTTCAATCTTTTATACGTTATCGAAAAAAAGACATTAATCTAAATATTGGGATAGGAAATGGAAAAGTATTAACTTTCAATATTTTTAATGATGGAGCATTAAATACTTTTGACGCTAAATTGGCATTAGAACGAAATGGCAGTAATAATGGAAAGTATTTCATTGTTGAAAAAATTGATATACAGACATATTCCTTAAAAGAAATCTTGGAAAAGTATTTACCAAAACAACAAAAAATTGATTTATTGACAATTGATGTTGAAGGATTTGATTTTGAAGTTTTACAATCAAATGATTGGAATCGTTTTATTCCTGAATTTATTATGATAGAATGTGAGACTGATATAGATCATATTCAATCTGATGAAATTTACCAATTTCTCAAATCTAAAAAATATACAATGGTAGGGCGAACACAGCGTACATCACTATTTAAACTAACATAAATTCTTTTTTTAATTTCTAATCATGAATTCTTTTCATACCCCGATATTATTAGTTGTTTTTAATCGAATAGATACGGCGCAAAAAGTTTTTAATGCCATCAAACAACAACAGCCCAAATATTTATACATAGCTGCCGATGGACCCCGAGCAAATAAAGAAGGCGAAGCTGAAAAATGCCAATTAGTAAGGGATATTATTAAACAAGTAGATTGGGATTGTGAATTAAAAACGCTATTTCAGGAACAAAATTTAGGGTGTGCCAAAGGAGTTTCTACTGCGATTAGTTGGTTTTTTGATCATGTAGAGCAAGGTATCATTCTTGAAGATGATTGTTTACCCCATCCCGATTTTTTTCCCTATTGTGAAGAATTATTAACTAAATATAAAGACAACGAACAAATCATGCTCATTTCGGGTGATAATTTTCAAGATGGATTAGTAAGAGGAAATGCTTCTTATTATTTTTCCGGTTATATCAATATTTGGGGGTGGGCATCATGGAGGAGAGCTTGGAAAGGATATGATTTATATTTAAAGAATTATTCGCTATCTGAATTTAAACAAAATATTTCCATCTATTTATCCTCATGGAAAGAACGTAAAGTCTGGATTGATAAATTTTTAATCATGAAAAAACAAGGGAATAATACATGGGATTATCAATGGGGATTTCATTTATGGAAAAAACACGGATTAAGCATTACTCCCAATGTTAATTTAATATCAAATATTGGTGCTGATGGTGGAACTCATTATAATAACAGCAGTGATACCTCTTGTTTGGAATTAAAAACCAACTCTATTTTACCATTAAACCATACCACTTCAATCATTCAACATAAAGAAGCCGATTCATTTTTATATAAGAAAATGTATCAAAAATCACTAATCCAATTAGTTTGGCGATGGATGAAACGACAAACCAATATAAAACCCAAATTTTAACCATGTGTACGTGTAAACTATGTAATCAGCCTTCTGATAAAGCTTTTCAAGCAACTATCTTACATAAATATAATATTTCATATTTTGCATGCCCAAAATGCGGTTTTATTCAAACAGAAGAACCTTATTGGTTGTTGGAAGCATATCAAAATTCTATTAATCTATCCGATACAGGATTAGTTCAAAGAAATTTATTTTGCTCCAAAATTTCTGCCGCAATAATTAAATCATTTTTTGATTCAAAATCAACATACGTGGACATGGCAGGTGGGTATGGCCTTTTTGTACGCTTAATGAGGGACAAAGGTTTTAATTTTTTGTGGAATGATTTATATACCGAAAATATTTTTGCCCGCGGATTCAACTATATACAAACACAAAACGTAGCCACTGAATTAATTACTTCCTTTGAAGCCTTTGAACATTTTGTGAATCCAGTTCAAGAATTAGAATCTCTGCTTTCCATTAGTAAAAACATCTTTTTTTCAACTTTATTAACTCCCAAAGCGATTCCCGATAAAGACTGGTGGTATTATGCTTTTGAGCACGGACAACATATATCATTCTATTCTAAACAATCATTCATAAAGTTAGCCGAAAAATTCAAAGTGCATTTTTATACTAATAATAAAGATTTTCATTTATTTACTGAAAAAAAAATAACAACTTCTTTATTAAAATGGATATTTTTATATTACAAAATCGTACAATTTAACTTCTATAATTCAAAATTTACTCAAACCGATAATCATTTAATGAGGGATTTACCAAAATTAAGTATATGAAAAATATCCTGCTCTTTTGTTTAATTTTGTTACATCGTTTGCCTTTAAGAATTTTATTACGACAAAAAAAAATAACTAAATCAATATTAATACTAAAATTAGATGCAATCGGAGATAGTATTATTTGGTTGGATTCTGCCAAAGAATACCGTAAATCATTTCCAAATCATAGATTAGTATTATGTTATAAAAAAGATTGGGAAGAAATTGCACTAAAACTTCCGTATTTTGATGCATATTTTCCTTTTGATCAAAAACGATTTTTTAAACGTATCGCTTATCGTTTTTCATTACTAAAACAATTAAATACTTATCATTACGAAAAAGTTATCAACCCGACATTTTCCCGAAATTTTTTTCTGCAAGATTGGATAATCCATAACATTCATGCCAAAGAAAAAATCGGCTCAAACGGAGATTATACCAATACGAACAATACCATTGCTAAATTAACATCTAACTTCAATTATTACAATCCGAAATTAAAGAAAATTGCCGACAAATGGTACACTTGCTTACTTCCGGCATCATCCGAAACAAAAATGGAGTTAATTAGAAATGCCGAATTTATTCGCTCTTACATAAATCCATCTTTTCAATCTCAACTTCCTATCTTTCCATTTGATATAATAAAGACATCTTTGATTCCATTTGAAAAATATATAGTAGTTGTGTTGGGAGGAAGTACGGATAAAAAAATGTGGAATGTTGATAAATTCGCTCAAACAGCCCTGCATTTTATGGATAAATTTAACGTTGTTGTTTGTGGCGGAAAAGAAGAAAATGAATTATTCAATAGGTTTATGTCATTCGGTATTCCTGACGAAAAGGTCATAAATTTAATCGGTAAGACAAATCTTACCGAACTAATCAGTGTTATTAAATATGCTTCAATTACCCTAACAAACGATACGGCAGCTTCTCACATTACTGTTGCCACACACACTCCTTCGGTTTGCATTCTTGGAGGAGGACATTACGGACGATTCCAACCTTATCAGGTTGAAAACATCAAAGAAAGTGAACTTTTCTTTTTACCTAAAATAGCTTTTTATCCCATGGATTGTTTCGGATGTGGATTAATTTGTAAATATCCGCTTGAAAATGGCAAATGGAAATGTATAAATTCTATTGAAAAAGAAAGTGCTATTGAAAAAATCAATGAGATAATGAATTTTTTAGAATCAAAAGAACAAGTAGCTTTATAAAAAATAAAATTGTATTTTTGCAAATTAAATAAAAATTTAAATTTACTTTAAAATGAACGTAAATAAATCAAAAGAGCCGAAAATCACAAAACAAGATTCTCAAAAAAAATCTTCCCTTCTTTTTAAAAAAATATTTCCACATCTTTGTGCGATTATCATTATGTATTTACTTACAATTACCTACTTTAGTCCGGTTTTCTTTGATGAAAAGGAATTACCGCAAGGTGATATGGTTAGTGTACAAGGTATGACACAGGAAGTTAAAAGTTATCAAGAAAAAACGGGAGACTATTCAGAATGGACAAACTCCATGTTTAGCGGTATGCCCACAACTACTTTATGGGGAAAACCTTATTTTAATTTTTTCAATAAAATAAGTGTTATTTTCAGAGGAGGATTGCCTCTTTTGCATGCCGGAATGGTTTTTACCTACTTGTTGTGTTTTTATATATTCATGCTTTGTATAGGTGCTAACGCATGGATTAGTTTGCTTGGAGCCATTATTTATGCCTTTGCTTCCTATAACTTTATCATTATTGAAGCGGGGCACGTTACCAAAGGATATGCCATGGCATATATTGCCCCATTAATTGGAGGTATTATCTTGACTTTCAGAAAAAGATATATCATAGGCACTACGGTAACTCTTATGTTTTTAGGACTGGAAATAGCTGCTAACCACCTTCAAATCACATATTACACTTTTATAATTGTAGGAATAATAGGACTTGCTTATTTTTTTTACTATTTATTGAAAGTAAAAACATTAGTGCCTTTTTTCAAAGCATTAGGGCTACTTATAATTGCTGCCATTTTAGCTGTTTTACCTAATTTGGGAAGTTTATTGCCAACCTATAGTTATAGTAAAGACACCATGCGAGGCGGATCGGAATTAACCATTGTCCCCGACGCTAAAAAACAAGCTGCAAATACAGTTACTCCCAACGAAGGGGGATTGGAAAAAGACTATGCTTTTGCATGGAGTTACGGTAAAATGGAAACCTTTACCTTATTGGTTCCCAATTTATATGGTGGAGGTCATACCGAATTGGCTCCCGAATCAAAAACGATGGAAGAACTTAAACAAAATGGATATGGTTCAACCTATTTACCTACGTATTGGGGAGAACAACCTTTTACTTCAGGTCCGGTTTATGCCGGAGCTATTGTTTGCTTCTTATTTATCTTAGGATTATTTGTAGTGAAAGGACCCGAAAAATGGTGGGTAATTGCAGTTTTTATCGTATCATTAATTCTTGCTTGGGGAAAAAATTTCGACTCTATTAATAATTTGCTTTTCCATCATTTACCTTTCTATAATAAATTCCGTACACCCGCAATGGCTCTTATTATGGCTGGTGTTGCCATGCCTGTTTTGGGTATGTTGGGATTAAAAGATATTTTTTCAGGAAAAATAAGCAAGGAAATATTGCTTAAAAACATAAAATACAGCTATTTCGTTACTGCCGGATTATGCGTCTTTTTATTAATTGCTGTCGCTATGTTTTTCTCTTTTACCGGCAGTGGAGATGAACAATACAAACAACAATTACTCAATGCCGGTTTTAAAGAACCTAATATTGGGAGCATCCTCGGTATTTTAACCGATTATCGTGAATCAATGGCATATAAAGATATTTTCCGTTCGCTTATTTTTATTTCTCTTGGATTTGGACTTATCTGGTTTTATATTAAAGGGAAATTAAAAAATGTAAACCTTGTAATTGCCTCCCTTACTTTTCTTGTTCTCATTGATGGATGGTCGGTTGCCAAAAGATATTTAAACCAAAAGAATTTCCAAGATGAAAGAAGTGTACAAAATATTCACCAACCAACCCAAGCCGATCAAGTTATTTTACAAGATACCGATATTAACTATCGCGTTTTAAATTTAGCAAGCAATACTTTTAACGAATCTTCGACTTCCTATTATCATAAATCTATTGGAGGATACAGTCCTGCAAAACTGAGAAGATATCAAGATATTATTGATTTCTATTTCTCTTCTCAATTGAATTTGAATGTATTGAATATGCTAAATACCCGTTATATTATTACTCAAAACGGTCAAGTGCAAAAAAATCCGGAGGCTTTTGGTCCTGCTTGGTTTGTAAATACGTATCAAATAGTAGATAATCCGGATAAAGAAATTTTGGCTATCAAGGATATTAATCTCAAAGATACTGCCGTAATCGAAAAACGTTATGCCGATATGGTTAAAGGAAAAGACCTTTCAAGAGATACCAACGCAAAGATTACCAATACGATATGTAACCCTGACCAATTAGCATACAAGACATCTGCTTCAAAAGAACAATTGGTTACTTTCTCCGAAGTATTTTACGATAAAGGAGGTTGGGTTGCTTTTATTGACGGAAAAGAAACACCTCATTTTCGTGTAAATTATATTTTACGTGCCCTACTTGTTCCTGCCGGAGAACATACCATTGAATTTAAATATGTTCCTCATGTAAGTATTTTCAGCGCAAATATTTCCAATATTGCTTCTATTGTAATACTTATCTTATTATTGGCAGTCGCCGGATTAGGAATTTATCTCCATAAAATAAACAGTCCTATTGTCAACCATAATAAAGAACGCGTATGAAAAAAGTAGCTTTAATAACCGGTATCACCGGACAAGACGGTTCATACCTTGCCGAGTTTTTATTGGAGAAAGGATATGAAGTACATGGTTTAATGCGTCGTGCTTCCTATTTTAACACCGGACGTATCGAACATTTATATTTTGATGAATGGATAGAAGACACGAAACAAGATCGCAAATTACAATTACACTATGGCGATATGACCGATTCCTCTTCCATTATCCGTATCATTCAATCCATTCAACCCGATGAAATTTATAATTTGGCTGCTCAATCGCATGTAAAAGTTTCGTTTGAAGTTCCCGAATATACGGCTGAGTCGGATGCAGTAGGTACTTTGCGAATCTTAGAAGCTGTTCGAATTCTCAAATTGGAAAAGAAAACAAAAATCTATCAAGCCTCTACTTCCGAATTATACGGTAAAGTACAAGAAATTCCTCAAACCGAGAATACGCCTTTCTATCCGCGTTCTCCTTACGGTGTTGCCAAATTATACGGTTTTTGGATTACAAAAAATTATCGAGAAGCCTATAATTTGTTTGCTGCCAATGGCATATTGTTTAATCATGAAAGCGAACGTCGCGGTGAAACCTTTGTTACCCGTAAAATCACGTTAGCGGCTTCGCGTATTGCATTCGGCATGCAAAAGAAACTCTATCTCGGCAATCTAAACGCCCTGCGTGATTGGGGCTATGCCCGTGATTATGTTGAATGTATGTGGTTAATTCTTCAACATCCCCAAGCCGAAGATTTTGTTATTGCTACCGGCGAAATGCATTCCGTACGTGAATTCTGTACACTCGCTTTTTCCGAAGTCGGCATTGAATTGCGTTGGGAAGGTAAAGACGCTCTTGAAAAAGGTATCGATTGTAAAACCGGCAATATCCTTGTCGAAGTTGATCCAAAATACTATCGCCCGACGGAAGTAGAACAATTACTCGGCGACCCAACCAAAGCTAAAAACTTGTTAGGCTGGAACCCTACAAAAACATCGTTTAAAGAATTAGTTCAATTAATGGTTAAAAGCGATTTGGAATTTGTAAAACATTATACTTCAAAGACCAGATAATTTTCTGAAATACTATTATTTATGGAATTACACGATAAAATTTACGTAGCAGGACATACCGGATTGGTAGGCTCGGCTATTATGCGATGTTTACATAACAACGGATTTAACAATATTATTACACGTGAATTGAATGAATTGGACTTACGCAATCAAGATGCTGTAAATAAATTTTTTAAACAAGAAAAACCGGAATATGTTTTTTTAGCGGCAGCCAAAGTAGGTGGTATTCATGCCAACAACTCCTACCCTGCCGAATTCATTTATGATAACTTAATGATAGAATCCAATATCATTCATGCAGCTTATGAAAATAAAGTAAAAAAATTATTATTTCTTGGCAGTTCATGTATTTATCCCAAAATGGCTCCTCAACCCATCAAAGAAGAATATTTACTGACAGGCTCTTTAGAAACCACTAACGAAGCATACGCCATTGCAAAAATTGCCGGATTGGAAATGTGTAAATTCTACCGCCGACAATACGGATGCGACTTTATTTCAGCTATGCCTACCAATTTATACGGCATCAACGACAATTTCGATTTAAATACTTCACATGTTCTCCCCGCTTTGATACGAAAATTCCATGAAGCAAAAATAACACAACAATCTGAAGTTACATTATGGGGAACCGGCAAAG
>CAYZQG010000062.1:0-8923 GCA_964480685.1 uncultured Lentimicrobiaceae bacterium | reverse complement strand
AAGATTGATTCATACGAAAACCATCATCAAGTCCAACTATACCTCCAACAGCTATAGCTCCTTCTGTATATACTGCAGAATAACAATTATTTATATGTCCATCAGATATTCCTAAAATACCTCCAACTCCAAAACCTCCACTTACAAAACCTCCTGTAATATAACTGTTATTTAAGGTTGTTCCACCCCAAAACCCTCCAATTAAACCACCGTATTGTTGATTCACTACAAATTGTCCATCCTCTGACATTAATGTATCCAAAGTAGAATGTATAGATGAAATTGCAAAGCAATTATGAACAATACCAATAGTACATTCTCCTATTAATCCACCTGCACATCCTTTTGCCACATTATTAATTATTCCATTAAAAAAACTATTACTTATAATAGATTCATATGAATTTCCAACCAAACCACCCATTAGTCGCAATCCACTGAATTCTCCCATCGCATAACAATTGTTAATCGATGAAATATTAGAATATCCGACTATTCCCCCTATGCAATATAAACTATCCCCTTGAATGTTACCGATAAATGAACAATTTTTAATAGTTGAACTATCCACGCTCCCGACAATACCACCAAAGCTATTCTTATTCGAATTAAAATCAATATCTGAAGTTACTTTACAGTTAAAAATAGAACTATGCTTACAAAAACCTACAATACAACCTATATTACTTCCTTTAAATATTGAATAAGTAACATTATCTACAAATAGATTTCTAATAATGGCACTATCTATACAACCGAAAACACCGAGAGACAAAGTGTCAATATTGCCAAAAAACAGATTGGATATAGTTTTATTATTCCCTTCAAAAACACCGGCAAATGAAATTAAATATTCTGTATAAACAGAATCATATATACTATAATAATATCCTATCGGCACCCAATTTAAAGGCGTTTCCAATTCACCACCAAGGTCTAAATCGTTCATCAGTTCTATGGTTTTTCCTTGAAAATTGTTACCATTATTTACCAAAACGGCAATGCCCGCTAATTGCTCGGCAGTGGTAATTTGAAACAAGGTATCGCTTGTGTTGTACCAAGTAGTATCGGTAGTACCGTCCCAAACATCCGGAGTTTGAGCGTTTCCAAAACAAAAAACAAAACAGAAAATGCTTAAAAATAATAATTGTAACGATTTCATACTATTTATTTTAATTTATTACTATTCAAATGCTATATTATTAATTTTTGTTGACGAGTTTGTGTATAAAATTCGCAACAAAAATACACATTTTATACATATAAATGAAAAATTAAAATATTTTGCATTTCTCTAAAATAGAGTGCAATAGATTTAATAATATCCAATAAAAAGATGATTAATAGTATAAAAATAGCATCATTTTTTATTAAAATGGCTTACACTTGCTTGAGCCGTTGGCGTCATGACAATATCGTTTAAACAAACGTGTTCGGGTAAGGACAAAACGAAAGAAACGACTTCGGCTATATCGTTGCCCGTAAGAGGTTTATATCCTTGATATACTTTATCGGCAGCGGTTTTATCTCCTTTAAAACGTACCAACGAAAATTCGGTTTCGGCAGCTCCCGGAGCAATTTGTGTTACTTTTATCCCGGCTTGCAACATATCTATTCGCATAGCTTTAGTGAGTGCATCTACGGCAAATTTGGTTCCGCAATACACATTGCCATTCGCATATACTTCTTTTCCGGCAATGGAACCGATATTGATAATATGTCCTTTGCTACGCTCAATCATCAAAGGAGCAATGCTTCGAGTAACGTATAATAATCCTTTGATATTGGTATCAATCATCCGTTCCCAATCATCCATATCACCGTCTTGAATCGGATTTAATCCAACCGCTAAACCGGCATTATTTACCAAGACATCAATCTGTTTCCATGTATCGGGCAAATGAGTATTGATTTCAACGGTTTGCTTGCGATTTCTCACATCATAGACTAAGGATAACACCTCGCATCCGAATTTTGCTTTCACTTCGGTTTCTAACGTTTTCAACAAATCTTCTCTGCGTCCGCTGATAATAAGATGATATTGTTTTTCAGCTAATTTCAATGCAATAGCTCTACCAATTCCACTGGTCGCTCCGGTAATATAGGCAATCATTTTTTATGTGTTTTTATTTTTTACCGACTTTTTCTCCTCCAAAAATATATTTGGCTCCTAAAAGGCAATTAATCCGTTCGGAAGGATATTCATAATAATAATAATTTCGTTGAGCTGCAATATTATTCAAATCCAAAAAGAAAGATAAACGTTTGCTCCAACGGTATTCACATCCGAGATTGAAATCAAACATGGCTTTCAACGGCAGGGCTCTTATGGCTCCGCTCGGAGTAACCGACGGACGATAGGCTCCCGTATAAAGATACATATCGAGTGAAAATATAAATTTATCTTTTAAATTATAAGACGCATCCAAAGAGCTGGTAAACATAGGTTTATACCATGCTTTTTTAAGTAGGGTATCGGTTGTATATTGATTATAATCAAACCCTATTGCCACTTCAAAGATTTCGCGATAATGATAGGTCAAATCAACGTGTGCGTTGGTATTAATGGAAGGTGAATTAACAATAATAAATGTATTTGCCAAATTAACGGAGGTATCTTTCAGCAATACCCGTGCAGCGGTATCGTTAAAGAAAAACGGCATATTTTTCACCAACGATAAGGAAGCTTTTGCCCCGAAGGAAAGCGAACGTGACAAATTTGTTTTTGTACCCGCGTAGATTCTAAGTTGATTATTGATAAATCCTAAATCTAAATAATCGGACAAATATGGATTCATTTGCATCGAAGATAGATACGAGTAACGTTCCATGCCTCCATCCAAACCGACATAAAAAGATAAAATATTGGGTACCACATTAAATATAGCTTCAATATCGGGATAAAAACCGAACTTGGAACTATCGCGTAAACCCAATGCCATTTTAAAACCTAATCGGAAAGAATAATTTCCATACACCATTTCCATTTTCGGGTTGAGGTTAAACAACCAATTGTCTTCTTTCAACGATTTTTTAGCCCAATCGTTATGGTAATAATTCAAGCCGATATCGCCGCCCACTCGAGCTTGGTCTAAACGAGGTATTTCCAAACCTTGCATTAATTGCGTATTTAAGCCCAATTGATGTTCATACGATTTAAAATTATCGTACAAGAAATGATAATCCAAGGCATAGTATTGTGCTATTTTGGTGGATCTCTTTCCGTAATTACTTAAAGCCGTAATATTCGCATGCGCATGTTGATATTGACGAGCAATTGATTTTGCTTTGGGCAAATTGGCATCGCTAATGTTATAAAATTTCTTCAACGAATCGGTATTATACCCGTAACAATGCACTAAATCATGATTATAATCAATATTGGTTTGAAGAATAAACTCTTTCATAAAATATTGTCCATAGCCTTTTAGCTCGGAATTGGAAAAAACGGAGTTTCCATAACTTTTAATTTTCCCGAAATAAGAATGATGTTTTATATTGACACCATACGCCCATTTTTTTGAGCGTAAATTACTGTGACTAAATTCAAGATAAGGCTCCAAATACCCAAATCCGAGTTTAACGTAATTCCGATATAAGCGAACTATTTGGTCTTTTCCAACTTTAGGAGCATTAATAGGTTCTGGTACATACTCATGAACCAAGACCATATCTTCTATTTCATAGTTAAAGACTTGTTTTATATCAGTAGTATCCAGAATTTTAGCTGCTTGTTTACTTTTACCGGAGGGAAATTTTAAAGAGGGTTTAAAATCGGAAGGAACAACAACATCATACGACTGACTGTATCCGATTTGTACAGATAACAATAATCCCATAATAAGGATAATTATTTTATTTAATTTCATATCAAAACGTATTTTTTGCATCTTATTTTTCATATTTATTCTTTGGTTTCCGGAGCATTTTGTTGCTGCTGTTTTTGTTCTTGATTTTGTTTTTCGGTTGCATCTTCCTGCTGGATAATAGCATCGTATTTTTCTTGGGCTATTTTACGTAAATCTTCTCCGTCATAATTTTCTACAATGCTCAGATAGGTGTGTTTAGCTTGAAACGAATTTCCTTTAGCAAGATAAATATCGCCTAATAAAATATAACTTTTAGCTAACCAATAGTCGTGAGAAATATACGCTAAAATATCAAATACTTTCTTTTCAGCCAAAACTAAATTATCTTGTTTATAGGTGATATAGGCAATATTATACAATGCTTCGGACGCATATTCCGATTTAGACCCTTTGGCAAGTAATTCATATTCTTGATAGGCTTTTTTCAAATCGTTCAACTCCATCGCCGAACGAGCAATAATAATTCTTGCCTCATTTTGAACATCCACATTCAATTTCTGCTCTTTCAAAAAGGTTTCTGCCAAAACAATGGCGTTGCTGTAATCTTTATTGTAAAAGGAAGAACGTGTCATGCCGTATAAAGCATCCATTTTTTGTTCGGGAGCAATGGCTTTTTTACTTAAAAGGGTATAATTAGCAAGTGATTGCGAGTAATTTTGTTTTTTATAATACAAATCGGCTGCATTTTGTATTGCCGTTAGTTCAAATTGGTCTAAGGGATTTTGAATAACGTATTCGTAATTAGTCAATGCAACATCGTCGTCCGATTTTCTAAAAGCAATTTCGGCAAGATAATAATGAGCTTGTGTAGCAAAGACTCCTTTTGGGAAACGTTCAATATAGGCATTAAAACCTTTTCTAGCAGCTTCAAAATCTTTGTTAAAATATTTTTCTGCCGCCGCATTATAGGTTATCGTATCTTGATGTTCAACGGTAATATTGGCAAAGGAAACATTTTTTACATATACAAAAAACTCATCAATTTTACCGGAAGAAGAATAAATGGATTCAATATTTTTTAATGCAGTACCTGCTTCATCCGATTTGGGATATTTTTTCACAATCTGTTTATACATATCTAACGCTTTCTCATCCTGATCGGTATTAAAATAA
Organism: uncultured Lentimicrobiaceae bacterium; assembly: GCA_964480685.1. Taxonomy (GTDB): domain Bacteria; phylum Bacteroidota; class Bacteroidia; order Bacteroidales; family WCHB1-69; genus UBA5266. The sequence continues at coordinate 3,941 of CAYZQG010000062.1, read as the reverse complement.
ATTCCTCCCAATTTGAGCATGGAAGTTTTCAAATAGGGACTTTTGGGATTTTTCTCAATAAAATCTAAATACAAATCTTCGGCTTTTTTATTGTTACCTGTTAATTGATAGGTATTTGCTATCTCTATTTGTGCATCTAAGGTATATATCGAATTTGGGTAATTCGACATCAAGGTTTCCAATGTAGCAATTCTCGCATCGTACATACGCAAACCGGATTGGGATTGAGCTTTTTGATATAAGGCATAATCAGCATCAAAATCTTTATTTTCAATAACTTTATCATAATATGCAATGGCTTTGCTAAGGTTTGAAACCATATAATAACAATCACCGGTACGATTGGCAGCATCAACTACAATTTTTTTATCTATGCCTTGCAAATCTTGTTGCTCAAACAATAAAAAGTTTTTTAAAGCTAAACTATATAATTTATTGCTATACTGGGCATACCCTAAATTATAAAAAGCCATGCAGTATTCTTCGGTTTGAGTTGCCGCCAAACAAGTTAAGAACAAATTATAATCTTTCATCGCATCATCATAATTTCCTTGTTGATAAGCTATTTCACCTTTCCAAAATAAACTTTTAGCATATATCTCCTGATTATAATTATTTTCTATGGCTTTGTTGAAAAAACTGTCGGCTTGGTTGAGTTGACCGTCGTTTAATAATTCGGCTCCACGGAAAAACAATACCCGCTGATAGGCTTTTAAAAGAATTATGCTTTTATTTTTTATTTTCTCCAACGAAACAATAGCAGCTTTATAGTTCTTGGTTGTTAGATATATATTTGATAAATATTGCTCGGCTTCGTTCTTATAACTCGAATTCGGATATTCGTTTAAAAATTTTTCAAAGGCAGTAATTGACGGAACAAACGGATTTAGCGATAATTCATATTGTAATTTAGCATAGGCATACAATCCGTCTTCGGATATTACCGGATTATTTTTTAATTCATAGGAATATAAAAAAGCATTGGACGCATATTCTTTTTGTCCCGTTTTTAAATAACAATCACCCAAAGTATAATAAATATATTGATTTACACTGTCGTTGTCTTTGCAAAAAGATTTAGTTAAAAAATCAATTGCTTTTTCATACTGTTTGACTTTATAATAACAAATTCCAACTTCATAAAAATCCTCACAAGTAAGCGCCTGTGTTTTATCCAGGTAGGATTCAAAATAAGGAATTGCTTCTTTGTATTGCTTGATTTGGAAATGCGATTGTGCAATGATACGATTCATTTCGCCCAAGCGTTTTTGACTGCTTTTAGCCAAGAGTTCAGGTGCTTGTTGTATCATATCTTCATATTGTCCGAGAGCAAAATAAATATGTGCAATGTAAAAAGGGACTATACTACTAAAGCCTTCCACCTCTTTTAGTTTCTGAAATCCAACCAATGCCGAATTATAATTCTTTTCTAAATAAAGAATATGTGAATAATAAAACAATGCTTTGTACCGAAACTGACCTTCTCTTTCTTTTGCCTTAGCAAGCAATGGCTTAGCTTCCTTGTATTTTTCGGCTACAAAATAAGCATAGCCTTTTTTAAACTCATATTCGGCAGCATCACCGGCAGTGATTAATCTATCTTCTACATTTTCATAGGCATTCAATGCTTTGCGATATGCGTTGTCGGCAAAATAATAATTCCCTAAAGAAAACCATAATTTATCAAGTTGAGAGCTTTCGGGATAATCGTTGATAAAAGAAAGAATCAGTTTCTCAGCATCGGCATGGTACAACAAAGCGGCACAAATACCCATATAATAGAGCGATTGTTCTTTGCGTATATCATATTTTTCGGGAATAGCTTCATAAACAACCGTAAACTTTTCTTTCGCCGCTCCATATTGTTCCGACTTAAATAATTCTTTCGCCGATTGAAATTCTCTGTCGGGAAAAGCATACGCATGGTTTTTTTGAGCATGACTGAACCCTATACAAAACAAAAAACTAAAGATATATAAAATCTTAAATCTATTTCTTTCTGTAACTTGCATTTTTTTTATTTTTATATTATAGTATACAATTTATCTTACAAAGTTATATTTCAAACTGACAGGATTTAGAAAAAAAGTAAGTTTTTTTCAACAAGGATGTTTTAATAAAGAAGCTTGATTCCGGTATGCATTTATCGTCTATTTTCCATTGAATTAAAAATTAGTTGTGTCATATGATCAAATGCTTTATTTAGCTTAGAAAGAAAAGATGAAATTTTCAGACAGAGGGTCTTCAGCCTTTTATAAAATCAAATTGAAAAAAAAGATTAAAAACTTCTTATGTATCATTAGGCTAAAATATAAAACAATTTACAAATTAGTAAAATTTTGGCACAAAAAAAGCACCTTCCAAAAAAGGTGCTTAAGTAGTTAATAAACTGATTTTGCGGAGAAAGAGGGATTCGAACCCCCGGACCCGTGAAGGTCAACGGTTTTCAAGACCGCCGCAATCGACCACTCTGCCATCTCTCCGGTGCAAAAGTAGCAAAAAATGGCTTTGCTTAGCTCGTCTTCGGGAAATAAATTTATAAGCTGATTTACTTTATGTTAAAAAATAAAATCCTTCCTATAAGGAGAAAACGACAAGATATAAACGCTTTGATTTTTCAGTAATTTACATTGATTCCATCACAAATCAAGTCCAATGGTTGGTTTTGGCATCAAGATTTATGAATGTAAAAAGCATCAACGTATACGCCAATAAGGAGGAACCTCCATAACTGATAAAAGGCAAAGGGATGCCAATAACGGGCATTAAACCCACTGTCATGCCTATATTTATAGTAAAATGAGCAAAAAAGATACAAGCGATACTATATCCATAAATCCGAACAACCGGTTCACGTTGTTGTTCGGAACGCATAACAATTCGAATAATCAACCACGCGTAAAGCAATACGACAACCAATGCACCTACAAAACCCCATTCTTCGCCAATGGTACAAAAAATAAAATCGGTACTTTGTTCGGGGACAAAATTCAAGTTTGTTTGGGTTCCGTTTTTAAAACCTTTACCGAAAAAGCCACCGGAACCAATGGCAATTTTTGATTGAATTACATTATAATCAATTCCTTTCGGGTCTTCAATTTTACCAAAAAGCACTTCGATACGAGCTCGTTGATAATCTTTCAATACACGATTGTAAACCGTTCCAATAGAAAAGACATATATAATCACAACCGCATAAATCAGCAAAACGCCCATATACGAGCGTTTTCGTTTACGCAATGTCCATAAAGCGTACCCTAAAAGAGTCGTAACAATCAAAGCAACAACCCATTCTTTAAGAAATACTAAAAGCACAAACAAAATTATGGCAGAGAAACCGCTTATCAGAATCCAAGAACGTAAACCTTCACGATACAAAGCAAAGATTAAAAACAAGAAAGGTAAAGCCGAACCGGTATCATTCTGTAAAAGAATAAAACTCATGGGCAACAAAATAATTACAGCAGCAATAAAAAGATGTTTCTTTTTTGTTAAGTCACATTCATTATTGGCAATATACCGTGCCAATAGCAAACAAGTGGCATATTTGGCAAATTCAGCGGGCTGTATGCCGATACTTCCGAAACCAAACCAAGAAGTAGCCCCTTTTGTTGTTACACCAATAAAAAGTACTGCCAACAACATAAACGTAAAAACGATGTAAATGGGAGCAGCAAAACCAAGATAAAAACGAGAGTTTATAACCATTGCAAAAAGTGCGATAAGGATTGCACTTCCTATCCAGATTAATTGTTTTCCATAATTCATTTCAAAACTAAAACCTTCAATCCCCTTCGATGTAGTTGAATAAATATTTATCCATCCAATACTAATCAAAGCAAGAAAAAGAAAAACGAGTACTCCATCGATATTACTTTTTGAGTGTTTCATAGCATTAATAAATAACTGATTCAACAATACGTGTTTCCAAATCTTTACGA
>CAYZQG010000061.1:0-9073 GCA_964480685.1 uncultured Lentimicrobiaceae bacterium | reverse complement strand
CTACATTTCCTTTTTCGTCTTTTTTATTTGGTTTTGCCGAACTGAAAACAATTGTATCTAAAGAAATGATAGTCAGTTGCTTTTTTTTCTCTGTGGAAAGATTTTTCCATAAGGGATCGTGGTAGTTTCGTTCCAAACTATCGTAACTCTTGTATTGATAGTTGATAATAGGCACTTTTACTCCTTCGGTTTCAAAGGAATGTCCTATCGATTTTCCGGTTTTATCAAATTCTTCCGATTCGTTCCATACATAATAGCCGGAACTTAATTGATGGTTTTCAACAGGGTAATACCTGTTTTCGCGGATAACCTTTACATCTCCTTTTTTATCTAAAGAAAATTGGTAGAATTGACCATAAACGGCACAAAATCCAAAGAGAATTACACTTGCTAATAAATATTTGATTGACTTCATAATTAATTATTGGTTTAAGGTTAGAATACTTCTATTTATTAAAACGTAATCATAAAATTGTTTATTGTTTTGCAAATTATTAAATTGTAAATTTATGTCGAATTTTATACCTAAATGAGAATAGTTTTTTACTTTTTTTGAAAAAAAAAGTATTTTTCTATCTCAAGCTTGAGTTTTTAAAGATTCTGTCCGAGATTTTAACTACGGGGAGATATGTTGCCGGAAAACTAATAGCCATAACGGTAAGCAAAATAAAGAAAATATCTCTGCCATAGATTTGTACCGGATAGTAATTCAATATATAAGAGCCGTCGCCAAAATGAATGAAATGAAACGTGGTTTGCAACCAACAAAAGATGCCTCCAATTATCAAACCCAATACTGCTCCTGAAAATGTTATCATCATTCCTTCGAGCATAAAAATACGCTTAATCATTGTGTTATCGGCTCCCAGGCTATACAATACATTGATGTCTTTTTGTTTATCCAAAACTAAAATAGCTATCATCCCGATAATGTTGAACGAAGCTACTAAAAAAATAAAGGTAAGAATAAGATAAACTGCCATCTTTTCGGTTTGCATAACTTTATATAAATCTTCTTCTTGCTGATAAGCATCTTTAATATTAAAACCATTACCGACGATAGCCGACACTTTTTCGGCAACGGCTTTAGCCGAAACATGTTGATTGATTCCGATTTCAAACGAAGATATTTGATGGGTATAATTCATTAATAAACGAGCAAACGTAAGTGGAACAAGAACGTAAGAAGCATCGTAGTCGGTTCCGGAAATGAATACTCCAAAAGGAGTAATGCGTTGAATGTTTATATTTTGTGAAGGGTCGGTCGGGTTAAATTTTTTATTTCGGTTGGGGTAGTAAACCGTTAAAGAATTATTAACAAAAGAAGCAACGGAACATTTTAAATGTCCTGCTACTCCCGAACCCATCACAGCGAAATAATTATTCCCCGATTGCAATAAAAATCTTCCGTTATATACAATGGTATCTAAATGATTTAAACGATAATAATCGGGCGAGACTCCTTTAATGCGAGCTATAAATTGCCTGTTTTCAAAGCTTAAAACTGCAACATCCGATACTACTTCCGAAGTATAATAAACGCCCTCAATGTGTTTGATTTGTTCGATTTCTTTATCGGATAGTACAAATGTTTTTCCTGTTTTCGGGGTAATTTCTAAATCGGCATTAAACGAGTTAAAGTTATGTGAAACATATTTCTGCAAGCCGTTAAAAATCGAAAGCACTATAAACAAAGCTCCCGTACAAACAGCTACACTTATAAGCGAAATCATGGAAATCACATTGATAAGGGTATGCGATTTCTTGGTAAAAAGATACCGAAGTGCTATGAAGTACGATGGTTTCACTTTTTCAATAAATTATCTATATTTTCTAAATAATCGAGTGTATCGTCAAGAATAAATGTTAATTCAGGCACTATTCGTAACTGATTTTTAATGCGTTGTCCGAGTTTATAGCGAATTTCTTTACTCTTTTCTTCTATATAACTCATGGTTAGTTTTTTATCTTTGGTTGAAAAAATACTTACACATACACGCGCAACCGATAAATCTTTGGAAATACTGACTCGGGTAACGGTAATTAAACTTTGATCGTGGATTAAATGCGTTTCGGTTTGAAATATTTCGGCTATTTCTTTTTGTAGTAAGCGTGCAACTTTTTGTTGGCGTGTAGTTTCCATTTTTATTTTTTTTGATGGTATGCTTTTGATTTTTTCTTTTATCGTCCTACAAAAGTACATTTTTTTTTAATGGAAAAAGGAAAGAAAATGTTAAACGGATTCAATCCATATTTTTGTTTAAGCTGTTGGGATTATTAGCGATAGTTATTTCCATAAAGTTTACATGTTCCTATATAAATAAAGAGAGGATTTTTAAATGTCCTCTCTTTTCATTTATAATTACTTAGTCTACAATCTTTCTAATTTCACCGTAAAGTGTCGCATAATGGGAGCTTCCCACGCAATTTCTACACCTCGGGTAATGCTTTCACGACGGTCAAACACATTTTTAAGTGCCACGGCTACAACGTCCATGTGATTATTAGTATATACTCGGCGAGGAATTGCCAAACGCAATAAATCCAAACCACCAAAACGGTTTTCACGAGTAACGGGGTCACGGTCGGCTAAGAGATATCCGATTTCAACACCGCGAATACCGGCTTCTAAATACAATTCAATGGTGAGTGTTTGTGCCGGAAATTCTTCTTTGGGGACATGGGTCAACACTTTGGGAGCATCCACGAATATGGCATGTCCTCCTGCAGGTCGTTGATACGGAATACCGAATTCATCTAAACGTTTGGCTAAATATTCCACTTGTTTAATGCGGGTTTCTAAATTTTCAAATTCCGTATTTTCGTCTAACCCTATAGCTAATGCGTTCATATCACGACCACTCATACCACCGTAGGTAATATATCCTTCGAAAACGATGCCAAAAACTTTAGCTTGATCGAACCATTCTTTTAAATCGGTTGCAATAAAGCCTCCCATATTGACAAGAGCATCTTTTTTAGCGCTCATGGTCATACCATCGGCAAAAGAGAACATTTCTTTACAAATTTCTTTGATGGTTTTGTTGGCATATCCTTTTTCACGTAGTTTAATAAAATAAGCATTTTCGGCAAAACGAGCGGAATCAAAAAGGACGGGTTTGTCGTATTTCTTAGCAATTTTCCGTACTTCGCGGAGGTTTTCCATCGAGACCGGTTGTCCACCGGCCGTATTGTTGGTGATGGTAACAATGATAAAGGGTATTTTATCGTGGTGTTCGGCTAAACATTTTTCTAATTTTACGGGGTCAACATTGCCTTTAAAGGGGATTTCTAATTGGGTGTTTTTGGCTTCATCAATCGTGCAATCAATAGCAAAGGCTTTTCGCGATTCAATATGTCCTTTAGTAGTATCGAAGTGAGAGTTGCCGGGAACAAAATCGCCGGCTTTTACCAAACAGGAGAATAAAACGTTTTCGGCTGCTCGACCTTGATGGGTTGGCAAAACGTATTCAAATCCGGTAATTTCAGTAATCATTTCTTTCATTTTAAAGAAAGAAGTAGCTCCGGCATAACTTTCATCGCCGAGCATGATGCCCGCCCATTGACGGTCGCTCATGGCTCCTGTGCCGGAATCGGTTAGTAAATCAATATAAACTTGTTCTGCTTTTAGTTGAAAGACATTGTAATTGGCTTCTTTCAGCCATTTTTCACGTTCTTTGCGTGTACTTTTACGAATGGGTTCTACCATTTTAATTTTCCAAGATTCTGCAAAAGGTAATTCCATAATGTTTATAATTTTATTGGTTATAAATGTTAAAAAAAGTGATTTTGGATTGTATAGTAAGAAAAGATATTAGAATATTAAAGGATCTTTTCTTTTAATATTAAGATAAATAGGAAAGATAAACAAGAATTTATGTTTCATGTCAATGAATTTAAATCAGATGCAAATATATATTTTTTTATAATAGCAAGTATATTTTTTTTAAAAAATTTTATTTCACTATTGTTAGATATAATTTTTAATGGATAGTGATTTTTCACCGCAAACACCCATACCCTTATTCTATTTATAGTAAAATGCAGTTATTCTGAGCATAGCGAAGAATCTAAAAGTTTTATCGGATAATAATTAAAACCTTACGTACAGGTGTTTTTATCATTGTCAACCTATCAATGTATAATTTGCACTTCTTCCACCTTCTTCATTCTTTTGTAAAATATCCTTTTCTATCAAATCTTTAATGTCTCTCAATGCCGTATCGGTAGAAGTTTTTGTGATTTTAGCCCATTTTGAAGAAGTAAGTTTTCCAAAGAAATCGTCAAATAATTTATTTATCATTAAACGTTGTCGTTCGTTTATTGAAGTTTCTTTGTGTTTTTCCCAAAATTCTGCTTTCTTCACGATATTTTTCATACTTTCTTCGGTTTCAAGCAACGCATTTTCTAAACAATTTAAAAACCATATCAACCATTTTGTTATATCTCCGTTGCTATGTTGAACTGTTTTGAGCGTTTCGTAATAGGCGTTTTTCTTTTGTTGAATTTGATTTGATAAACTGTAAAAGCGTTCTGAACTGTTTTCACTTCGGGCAAGCAACATATCAGAAATGGCTCTTGCAATTCGTCCGTTACCATCGTCGAAAGGGTGAATAATGATAAACCAAAAATGAGCAATAGCAGATTTTAGTACACTGTCTATTAAAATGTTATCATCATTTAGCCAAGTAAGAAATTTGTCCATTTCCGTTTTTACATCTTTCGCAGGAACGGCTTGGTAATGTATGCGTTCTTTTCCCATTGCACCCGAAACAACGTGCATTTCTTCGGTTCTATAGTTAGCTACTTCAATCTTGTACATTCCGCTATAACCTGTCGGAAAAAGTGCAGCGTGCCAACCAAATAAACGGTCTGCCGGTAAGGGTCTTGTAAAATTTTGTGTTGCATCAAGCATCATTTCCACAACTCCTTCAACATTTCGCGGCGAAGGAACAAGTCCCGCTGAATTTATTCCCAAATGACGAGCAATAGACGAGCGTACTTGTTCGTAATTTAGTTTTTCGCCCTCAATTTCTGACGATTTTATGACATCAAGTGTCAACATTTCAAGATTTTTCTCTTCTTTTGACAAAAAACCAATGGCATGAATTTGTCCTAATATCTTACCCTGAAGAAGACGTACTTTTCCCAAAGCTACACTAACTGAAGCATTTTCCCAACTAAAATCAGTCCAATTTTCGTGTTGATAAATGTATTTTGCCATATCAAATTAATTTTGCTGCAAAGATACAAAATAATTTCCGCATTTTTGCGGTGAATAGTAAAGATTTTTACCGCAAAATTTTTAATGACAAAATATAAACCCAAAAACCTATAAACAAATTTTGTTGTCCTAACTACTTACACATACTATTACAACTGTTTTAAGTAACACTTTCACAGTGTTACTGGGTATATGTGCTGTTGAACTAAACCCGCTTCGCTCTTAGTAATTGCAAAAGCAGTCAAATTTTTCACTAAATAGTATGCTTGAAAAAACTCAACATCCTCAATACGTACATAGCTTTAACGTAATGGTTTCGTTCAACCGGAAATAATCGCCGGATGCTGCGTACCGATTATATTCCTATTTATTATGCGAAGTTGTTTTTTTTCTCTTTACGTAGAACACTTTTTATTCACCTATTTTACTTTAACAGCTTTATATATCGTAATCCTTGGTGCTAAACTTGGTGACCATTCACAGAATAGTGAATCTCCTTTTATTGAAAGAGTTGGGCAATGATAAAAATATCCATGATAAATAAGACTATCATTAATAATATCATAATAATACATTTGATTTGTATTAGGTAAATCTAGCTCTAACGCTGAAATTGAATCTGTATCAAATTTCTTTAAATAAATATCTATATAAGAAGTGTCATTTATTCCTTGCTGATAATCAACATAGATTTGAATGCCTGTATACTTACCAGCATATTTATCTCTTTTATCAATTTCATTATCTTTTTTACACGATAAAAATGCAGCAAAAAATAAAACTGTAATTGTAAATTTTAAAGAAAATAGTCTCATGCTTTTAAGTTATTATTGATTACAAATAACAAATCAAGTAATTAAGTTGTTACAAAACATATAAACAAATTTTTAAATCTCCAAACTCACATTTTGACAAGTAGTTATTAGTCTTTTTCACCTGCCTTCGGGTGAGTTGGGTAAATTTCGCCTAACGGCTGGCGGTATGAAAAGTTGCCGATTGCGGGCGATTTCCTGTAATGTTAATGAACGTATTATTTCTTTTTTTCAAACAAAGCAGCTTCGATGTATTCACATAGAATGTGTCCGATTAAAATATGTGATTCTTGAATACGAGGGGTATCGGACGAGGGAACATTAATCAGTATGTTGCTGATTTCTTTAAGTTTACCGCCGGTTACACCGGTCATAGCAATGGTATGAATACCTTTATTTTTTGCTGATAGAAAAGCATTTATAATACTTTCCGAATTTCCCGAAGTAGATAAACCGATAAGGACATCGCCATTTTTTCCGTTGCCTTCCAATAAGCGGGAAAAGATATGGTTGTATCCGTAATCGTTACCTACGGCAGTAAGATAGGATGTATTGCAATGCAAAGCTTCGGAACGAAGCGGAGGTCGGTCAAAATAATATCGTCCGGTAAGTTCGGCAGCAAGATGTTGTGCATCGGCGGCACTGCCTCCGTTACCACAAAAATAAATACATCCTCCGGCTTTCAGCGATTGAATGCACACCTCAATTGCTTGTTCGATTTGTTGCTTTAAATTTCCATCGGAAAGTAATTTTTCCTTTATGTGAATGCTGTCTTGTATTTGACGTGAAAAATCCATAACGTATTTATTTAATTTCTTGATAAAGAGATTGTATTTTTGTTGTAAGTCGAGTCCAAGAATATTTATCTTTTTCTTTAATAACGTTGGCTTCAAAAGTTTGTTGTCGTTGGTTTTCATAGAAATCGACCAAGGCATCGGCAATTTCGTTTGTATCGGGAGCAACGGCATACCCAATTATGCCGTGAGGAATTATTTCGGCTAAACCACCCACTTTAGTAACGAGCATGGCTTTTTCGAAATGAAAACCGATTTGAGTTACACCACTTTGCGTGGCTGTTTTATAAGGTTGGGTGATTATATCGCATGCGGAGAAATAAGCATTTACCAATGAGTTAGGAATAAAATCGGTACGTAATTCCACCCACGATTCCAAGTGCAAGTTTTTGATTTTATCTACATAAACGGCTTTATCTTCGTAAAATTCACCGGCAATAATCAGTTTGGTATTGTATTTTCGTAAACGTTCATCGGCAAAGGCTTCTAAAAGAATATCTAAGCCTTTGTAAGCACGAATAAAACCAAAGAAAAGCAGATATCTAAAATCGGGACTTAGTTTTAGTATTTGCAAAGCGGTTTCACGATTGAGTTTTTCTCCATAATGGTCGTAAATCGGGTGAGGAGAAAAATCTTTAGGTTTATGATGTTTATCAAATATATCAATGTCGTGGATAACCGATTCGGAAAGCGAAATAAAAGCGTCCATTTTGTTGACAAAATAAGGAGGCAAAAATTTATCCAATAAAGTTGGTTCGTGTGGAAGCATATTGTGAACCAAAGCAATACATTTTGTTATTTTGTTTTTACGAATGTATCCGGCAATACTTCCGAAGCAAGGCGCCATAAACGACATCCAATAGCAGAAAATAACCATATCGGCTTGTTTTCGCTTGATTTCTTTGCCTACTTTTATCCAGTTGAAAGGATTAACGGAATTGATTTTACGAAAAATCTTTATATTTTCCGGTTTAGGATCATCGGTAAATTGCGTTTTCCCCGGAAAAAGAAAAGACGGATATTGCAAGGTGAAAGTATAAACTTCGACCTCAGCACCTTCTTTTACATATTGAGCTGCAAGGCGTTCGTTGAAAGTTGCCAATCCACCGCGATAAGGATGTGCCGTTCCGACAATAATGATTTTCATGCTATTAATATTTTCTTGAAAAAGGATATTTAAGTATGATTTTAAAATGAGCCCATACAGTTAGACATAGCCCGAAATGTTTTTTCATAATAAAATAGCGTTCTTTCCATGCTTTTTTACGGTTTACGGTCGAAGTTCCGGCTACCATAAAATCGGAAAGATAGCCGTTAATATACAGATTTTGTTTCGATTGTGAAACAACGTGTATTACCCAGTCGTAATCGGAAGCGATTTTATAATCGAGATTGTAAAAAGGAACCATTTCTTTTTTAACTAAAATAGATTGATGGCAAACCACCAAACCGTTTAGCAGACATTTTTTGCTAAGATTTTCAGGAGCAATTTTGTGTCTTTCTCCCAATGCTTTATCGTTTTGATCTATCATCAACGATTGCCCGTAAAGAATGTCTGATGTTGAATTATTTTTATATAAACTGTAGATATTCATCAACGTATCAGTAGAATGAATTTTATCTCCGGCATTAATAAACCATATAAATTTTCCTTTTGCCATAGCAATGCCTTTGTTCATAGCATCGTAAAGACCTTTGTCGGGTTCGCTTATCCAACGAAATTGTTCGGAAGAAATAGTAAATTTTTGATTTTGAATTTGTTGTTCGTATTTTTTAATAATATCAACGGTCGAATCTTTTGAAAGTCCATCTATAATTACATATTCAAAATCGGAAAATGTTTGTTTTAAAATACTAAGGATTGTCTTTTCGAGAAAAACTTCGGCATTATACGTTACGGTTATGATGGATACAAATGGGTTCATTTGGAGATAGGTTGTTTTAAATACCAATCGTAAACAAGCGCAATTCCTCGTTGTAATGAAATTTTATGTTTCCATCCATTTTGATGTAATTTATCCACATTCAATAGTTTACGCGGTGTTCCATCGGGTTTGGAAGCATCATAAACGATATTTCCCTTAAAACCGACTACGTTTTGAATGATTAAAGCCAAATCATGGATGCTTAAATCTTCGCCGGTTCCGATGTTTACATGAATTTCTTCGGAATAATGATTCATAAGATGTACCAATGCATCGGCTAAATCGTCTACATACAAAAATTCGCGTAAGGCTTTTCCG
>CAYZQG010000060.1:0-9077 GCA_964480685.1 uncultured Lentimicrobiaceae bacterium | reverse complement strand
ACATATTGCAATTTTGTCATTGTATCCGTACAATTATACTCATCGGTTACAATTAAGGTTACATCAAATTTACCGGCATATCTATAGTTGTGTAAGGGATCTTTCATTACAGAGAAATTATTTCCTAAACTCAATGTGTCTCCAAAAATCCATTGATAGGTTGTTTTAGATTTATCCATGCCATAGGAAGTATCTTGAAATTGTACACCTAATTCGGGACAAGCCGCCTCATGTGTTCCTGAAAGATAATTTGCCACCGGACGGATAACCCATAGAGAGTCTAAGAAGCTATTTGTACAACCATTCATATCGGTAATAGTTAATTTAATATAAACATATCTTGAACTATCAACATTGAATGCGAATTGTCCATTTAAACTCGGGCTACTACCTTGTCCGTCAAAATCCCATTTATAGGTTATGTTAGGTACACTGGGAGTTAAAGGTTTCATTACATCTGTTGAAATGTCATAATATGAGGATGAGTTTCTAAAGGTTACAAGTTCTTTATTACATACTTTTCTATTATTAATAGGAATGTTTGGGGTTGTAAACGATGTTTTTACACCCATAATAGTTATCGCTTTAGGGAATTTTTCAGTACTATCGCATCCTTTTTCGTTAGTAACGGTTAGTGTAACATCGTATTTACCGCAATTTTTAAATATATATTTTGCATTTTTAGCAGTGTCGGTACTTCCTCCGGTATTCCATAAATATTTTACAACTTTATAATATGAAAAAGGAGGAGCTGTAAAAGATTCGTCGGTAAATTCAAGCGTATCACCTAAACATACAGGTGTATTGGAGGAAAATTTAGGAATACTTCGAGGATTTACATATAATTGAATAGTATCACAGCGGTCTTCATAAGGAACATAAGGTCCCCAATTTGCAGTTTGCCATTCAATATAAGGGGGAGCTTGAGGCATGTACATTCCACATCCGGCAGCACTTGTGTCGGTTAAATAAATAGTATATATACCCCAATCATTAAATTCATAGATAAAAGGTTTAGACCCTGTATAATTAGTGGTATCAAAGATAAATTTTGTCGCATTAGGATGAACAAAAGTTGATGACATGTGGCTCATAAGATCTTCTGTTGTGTAATGTACAGTACCTCCATCATACGATCTATCCATATTCATCGACCAATAATAGATTCCGTCTGTAGCATAAGTAGAGTCATAAAAATATATTTTTTGATCTTCGCAAACTTCAGTCACAATATTTCCATATTCATCGGTAGCTCGTAATTTCATATTGGCTATAGAGATAATAATTTCTTGTTTGGCTGAGTCTTCACAATAGCCACATAAATTATTTCCATTTCTATTATCGTTCATTACCCACAATGTAACAAAAATATGCCCTCCGCGTTCAACAACCATTTTCATTCCGCCTAAGGTATCATATTTGTATTTTTGATGAGGGGCGATATGACCTCTTGGATGTCCTGCATCAGGAAGGATAAGTGTTTGCGGATGATATACTCCGGCTTGGTCATAATAAAAGTTGCCGAGTCTCCATACGCAGCTATCCCACGCTTTTGTTTTCTGTCCGTCACCTCCATCAAATCCGAAAACGGGCCATTTGCAATAAGTAGGAGGATTTCCTTGCATATCGGGAGCAGGATAAGCTATACCTGCCATAGGAGGACATGAATACATTAAACTGTCTTTGCAAACTTTAGGACCTTTGCAATGATTATGATAGGGTATTAAACAATAGCCACTTAGCCATCCGGTATCTATAGGTGACAGTTGAGCAGGATTAGTAAAAGCCATAGGATTGCCCATTGGATCATACCATTCCCATAAATTAGCTCGCGAACGGGCAACTAAACTTGTATCGGAAGGATTTAATGAATCATAAGCAGTTACGGTAATACTTAGTGCCGATTTACATAATTTATTATCCGAAAAAAACCAATCGTTTAATGGAGGATAACCAACAGGGATTGTAGCAAAAGCTTCAACTGTATCATGGCATCCTTGTTTGTTTGTTAATATTAGGTTTACAACATAGATGCCGGTGTCATAATCATACGTATAAGTTCCAAGTGGGCTTGTACCTGTATGTGTAGTATCGGGAAATGCACCTGACCCCCATATTTCGGTTTCACCCCAATCCCAAATAAAATCAATAACTTGAGAAGATGATATGATTGAGTCGGCAATCATGGCTACAAAATGAGGTAAACAACCTCCGGGTTTTTGTCCCATTCGTACATTAGGAACTACTTGATAGGCAATGGCACTTATCTTATATATATCAATTTGTTGAATGTAAACATCACAAATACAACCATAACCTGTAGTTACCCATACTCTTGCGGTCCAAGAACCATAAGAATTGTATACATGGGTTACACTATCTCCTTTTACATTGGCACTTCCATCACCGAAGTCCCATGAGGCATCGGATAATCCAAGGTCATTGGCAGGGTCGGTTTGGGTTCGATTTATGAAAAATATAGTTGCATTTGGATTGCAATGGTCTGTATCATGAATATAAATTACAGGGTCAACATCATCAAATACCCAAATTGCTTGTTGTTTAATCATTGTATCGGAACACCCTAATCTACTAGTAGCAATAGTGGTTATAGTATATTTTCCTACTACATCATATTTTGTAGTAACACCAATTGTTCCAACTCCTTCTTGTCCATTGCCGAAATTCCATTTATAGAAATTGGCGCCATAGCCCGTACCGGTAAACGTAACAGTTCTACCTAAACCGCATATAACAGTATCGGATGCTTTAAATGAAGCTTCAAAGATTACAACAGCAATATAGTTGGATTTTATAGCGGTATCTTTACACCCGTAACTATTGGTTGCAATTAATTTCACATTGTAATATCCAACACCATAGGTTTTTGTAGGAGGATTCTTTTGTGTGCTATTGGTTGCATCGCCGAAATCCCAGTAAAAAGATGTTGAACTCGCATCGGATTGATTTGAAAAGGTAACTTGTCGCGTATCGGATGCGCTCTGTACACAAAAAACCGAATCGGAAGCTGTAAAATTAGCTACCGGCTCAGGATTGATTAGAATATAGTTTATGCTGTCGGCTAAATTAAAGCAACCAATGGTATCGGTTACTTTTAAAGAAACCGAACGTGTTGCTGAGGATGTATATACATGAGCCGGATTGGCGGCATTAGAAGAATTTCCATCTCCAAAATCCCAAAAGTATGAACTCACTGCACCTCCTCCGGGAACAACAGTAGAAGTAAATGCAACGTTTTCACCCGGACAAATAACTGTTTTACTTGCTATAAAAGAAACTTTTGGACCTGCAGATATTGTTATATAAGCAGTTTTAGTAATTAATTCCGAAGATCCATCGGAATAGGTTACTTTGCAAGTTACGGTAAAAACTCCGGCATTATAATACGGGTGTGCAGCCGGATTTGTGTAAACTTTGGCTGAACCGTCTCCAAAATCCCATTCCCAACCGACACCACCTCCGGTTTCTTGAAATGTAATAACTGTATTTAGACAACCCCTGGTAGTATCTGCTTTAAAATTACCTGCGTTGGCATACCATGTTAAAATGGTTAAACAGCTTAATATCAATAACTTTTTCATGATAAATATGTTTTTTATATGTTTAAAATATATTTTTCTTTTTTCTAATAGTCGTAAATTGCTTACAAATAGTTGCCTGTAAATGCAAATGATTTGCAAAAATATAAAAAAAAATTATATAAACAAGTTTATTCTACGATATAACATCAATAAACTTGTCAATAGTAAAAAAGATAATAATTTTATTGAACATTATAAAAATAATT
Organism: uncultured Lentimicrobiaceae bacterium; assembly: GCA_964480685.1. Classification (GTDB taxonomy): domain Bacteria; phylum Bacteroidota; class Bacteroidia; order Bacteroidales; family WCHB1-69; genus UBA5266. The sequence goes on along the minus strand of CAYZQG010000060.1, from coordinate 5,269 downwards.
GTTCACTTTATTTTTATAAAAATAATTCAAGGAAGGAGGTATAGTTTTGTACATTTCGGTTTCTTTTTGTTGTTTTAATTTTTCGTTTTGTAATTCTTTAGGAGGTGTACGTTGCATTTCTTTTCCTTGTTTTGATTCTCTTTTTTCTTCTTTTTCTTTTTGTATTTCGGCTCGTTCCGATTGTAATAAACGAGTTACTATTTCTTGTTGGCGATTGATGGTTTGTTGATTCAAGATTTTATTAACTAATTCTTTTTCGGTTTGTTCCATTTGTTTTAGTAATTGGTCAAGTTGTCCGTCGTATCCTTTTCCTTCTTTTTTTAAGTCGGATTGATATGTTTGCATCATGCGACGGATAGCTTCTTGTTGGGCTGCCATTCGGGCAAATTGTTCGCTCATGGTTTGCCCTCCGGGTTGTTGATTTTTTTGTCCTTCACCCGGTTTTTGCCCCTGATTTTGCATTTGTTTACGTAAATCTTCCAATTGTTGATTGAGTTTTTCTTGCATTTCACGCATGGATTTCATGCTTTGTTTTTCATTTGAGCCGGATTTAGAGCTTTTGTTTTTTTTGCAGGAACCGGATTTACATGAGGATGAATTTTCTTTTGTATCATTCATCTGTTTAATAGATTCGGCTATCATTAGGGCTAAATCATTAAGAGAAGTCATTACAAATTGTTGTTTAGAAACGGCTTCCCCAAAGGTACGTTTGTAGTTGTAATAGGAGGGTACGCTTTCTTGGGTTATTTGAATAGAGCCTAAGATTTGTTTTTGAGCATTATTTATGGTTGAAATTTGTTTTGTAACAAATGATTCAACAGAAGGTTGGCGTTTAGCTACAGCAACAATTGAATCTTCTATCATGCGTAATTGGTCTTTCATTTTAAACTGTTCTTCAATAATTTGCTGTAAAGCGGGGTCTTGTGTGCTGGTTTTGGATAGACGAAGCATTAAATTTTCTTGTTGGAAAGATGTTTTAATGATATTGTCAAGTATTTGACGAAGCGTTTTGATATCTTCTTCGCTGTTTTGTGATTGTTCTTGATTGAACGATGATTCCATTTGATCTGCCATTTCCTGCATTTTATTTCCGGCTTCTTGTTGGCTTTGCGCTGATTTTTCTTTTTTGTTTTTTTGGAGTTGTTCTTGTGCTTCATTCATTTTTTGTTGAATTTCAGCTTCTAATTGTTTGGTGTCCGGTAGTTTGTAGGGTTCTTCCAAACTATGATTGAGTTGTTCCAACGATTTTATATCATCTTTAAGTTGATTAAATTCGTCGTTTATTTCTTTTTGCTGTTCAATTTGTTGTTTGTTGTCCGATTCTTTTTTAAGTGTTTCTTTTGAAAGTTCTTGTTGTTTTTTAGCTAATTCATTTAGTTTATCAAGGGTTGTTTCCATTTTCTTTTCAAATTCCAATTGTTTGAAAAGCCCTAAATCCTGATCAAGCTGTTTTTTTAGTTCTTCGGTTGAGAATTCCATCTTTTGCAAGGCTTCATTCATTTTGGTTTTATCCATATTTTGCTCCATCAGCATTTGTATTTCAGTCATCATTTGTTTCATTTCATCGGAAAATAGTTCATCAAATCGTTTTTGAAGTTCTTCTTGTTTACGTATTAGTTCTTCATCAAAAGTATTAAGTTGGTTTTCCATCTGAAGTTGTTTCTCTTGTTGGGTTTTAATATTTTCTGCTTCGTCTTTTATTTTTTGTAATTGTTTTAAAAGCTCATCCAATTGCTTTTTTTCTTGCCAAGATGGTTGATCTTTTCCCGCCAATTTTTTTTGTAAATCATCAATTTTTTTAAGTAGTTTATCCCCCTCTTTCATTAATTTGTTTAAATCGGACTTGGTTTGGTCGCTAATTTCATCCGATTGTTTTTCAATTTCTTCGGCTGAAGGGAGTTTAAATTCCATCCTACTTGAACGGGATGATTTATTGCCATTTACGCCATCGTTATCCCAAACTTCAAAATAATAGGTTAATTTTTGTCCTAATGAGAGGTTTAAGGTTTGTGCATCAAAGTAATAATAAAAATCTTGTCCGTTTAATGATACGTTGATAGGAATAGTAGTCGTATATTTTTTGGAAGAGGTGTCATTTCCATTGGTAATAGAATAGACAAAGTTTAATTTCTTTAAACCGTAATCGTCCGAAATATTTCCCTTAAAATAAAAACGGTCGAAAAATACCGAATCATTCATCGAAATTACTTCTATTTGTGGATATTGGTCGGGAATTACATTGATAAAATAATGCAGTGAGTCGATGTTGGTGATATATTTGTTTTTATTAAATACAGTGTAGGTTAAATTTTCCATTACACGCATCGAATAATTGAAAATATCGGATTGACGATGAAGAATATATCTTTTATCGGTGAAATTTATAATTACTTCGTCGGTATTTCGTGTGTTAAATTTCCAACTTACTTTTGTGCCTTGCGGAATACTTAAATCTCCGTTATTATCAACGGTTTCATTTACTTTTTTCAAATATGCGGGATATTCTAAAGCAATGGAAAAGTTAATCATCATAGGTTTTGGTAGAACTTTCAATTCATAGGAACGCGTATTCACTTCATCGGTAACAAAACTAAATGTAGTTGTTTGTTGTAGATTTTTAAAAGAATAAGAGTAATTTATATTCGATTCTTGGGTTAATTTATATAGGTTATCATTAATTTTGATAAAAGCTTCTTCGGGTATTTCTTTTCCTTCGATTCGAATGTGTAGTGTAAAATCCTCGTTTTGATACGAGTTTAGGCTTTTGTTTTCTATAATAAAGATGTAGGGTGCGGGTTTTTCAAATGGTTGATTATAATGAATGATGCGATTTGTAGGTTCGGTAAATACGGCTGCATTCCAAATAAGGATAAAAAGAACGATGAGTAAAGGAACGGCAGCATACGTAATATATTTCAAATTTTTTTTAAAATTGATAGCTCGATGAAAGGTAAAAGGTTTGATTTGTTCGATTTTAATATCTATCGAAGCAAGCAATAATTCCATGCTTTTTACCGATGAATGATTGTCTAATAATTTATTTAATTGAATGGTGTTTAATAATTTATCATCAATTTCGGGGAAATGATTTCCAATTATACGTGCGGCATCTTCGTAGGTAATACGTTTTAGAAGTCCATGTTTTTTGAAAAGAGGAATTGCAATAAATCCAATTAAAATAAGTAGGTTTATACTTAGAAATCCGTAGAAAAGGATTCCTCGCAGGAGGGGATTGGAATAGGCAAAATATTCAAAGAATGAAATGGATAGGAATAAAATTAGAAGAATAGCTGTAAAAAAAATACTGCCCCGTATCGCAATGTTATTGTAGTATTTGCGAATAAACGTTTCAAGTTTTTGTATGAGAAGGTCTTTATTTTCCACGAATTTTAAACGAGAAATAGCATAAAAAATTATGAATGCAACGATATTTTTTCAACTCTTCGGCAATGACGACCGCCTTCAAAATCGGTATTGAAAAATTTTCGTATAGTTTCCAATGCTGTTTCTTTTTCGATAAAACGAGCCGGTAAAGCTATGATATTTGCGTTGTTATGTTGACGAGCTAAAACAGCTAATTCGGGTAACCAACACAATGCCGCTCGTACATGCGGATATTTATTGGCAACCATACTTACTCCGTTTCCCGAACCGCAAATAATAATTCCTAATGGATACATTCCCTTGTTAATGTCGGAAGCTAAAGGGTGTACTACATCGGGATAATCCATGCTTTCGGCTGAGAAAGTACCGTAATCCTGAAATTGAAAGCCTTCTTTTTCGAGTATGGTTTTAAGGAATTCTTTTAATTCAAATCCGGCATGATCGCTTGAAATAGGTATGATATTCATACAGAAATGATTTAATGTTTGTGGAGCTGGAGGGAGTCGAACCCTCGTCCAAACACGCTGCAAAAATATTTTCTACATGCTTAGTCATTGTTTGATTTTCGTTCGAATATTGGCACAAGACAAACCTATACACGACTTATCCTCTTTGGTTTCGCTTATGTATTGAGGCGTACACAAACTATCTTTTCCTTTGCGATGCTTCGATCTGAACGCCGAAAAGACGGGCTTTCAGGGAAACAGCTTTGTGCTAAACTCTTGTTAAGCAGCTAAAGCGAAATTATTTTCTGCGCCATTTATATTGGCTTGGAAGTTAGTTATTACGGAACCTGCTTCCAACGTCCGGCATGCTTACATTTCCCCATACGAGCTGTCAAAACCAAACAACCCCAAGTTATTGTAATTTATTTATAGTTAAAATGAAAGTAATAGTTTGTAAAGTTCGGGTAACAAACGAGTAACAAAATTCACCTTTTTATAGGTATTTCTATTACTTTCTTTAATCTTTGCAAAAGTACTATTTTTTTTTAAATATTAGTGTGGAGGTTTAAATTTTGTTGTAATTATTTTTTTGAAAACGAACTAAAAATGGCTTTGGGAGCCCAAATGCTTTGCAGTATGCCTCGTAAAGCAAGGAATAAGAGAAAAGCCAACCAAAGTGCATGATTCCCAAAAAAATGCGATAAAGTGTAATAGGCGACAAAAAATACCAAAGTGGCAATAAAAATTGAATTTCGCATAATTTTTGAAGCGGTAGCTCCGATTAAAATGCCATCCCATAAAAAGGCGGCAAATCCGGCTAAGGGGATAAGTAAAACCCAATAATAATAGGTGTTAGCTTCTTCAATAATAGTATGATTATCGGTAAAAACAGCAAGAAGATATCTTCCGAAAATTGCGTATATAGCTATAAATAAAACAGTTAAAGCACTCCCCCAGCGAAATAGATACCTAATTGATTTTTGCAACATGGACTTGTTTTTTGCTCCTATGTATTTGCCTGTTAACGATTCGCCGGAATAGGCAAATCCGTCAATTATATAGGAAAACAAAGTGAAAAATTGCATTAATAACGTATTGACAGCTAATGTTCTATCGCCCATTTTTGCTCCTTCGGCGGGGATAAAAGTAAAAACGGCAATCAAACAAAGGGTGCGAAGAAAAATATCGGCATTGACTTTAAAAAAATGTATCATTTTATCGAAAGCCAATATTTCTTTTATATCAAGAAGAGGTAAGTATTTTCGATAATATTTTAGCCATAGAATCAGTGCGGTTATAAGTCCCGAATAGGCAGCAAGAACACTTCCTAAAGCTACTCCTTGAATGGACATATTCAACCCAAACACAAAAGTAAAACTTAGTATGATATTTACAATGTTTATTTGAATAGCAATCCACATGGGAATTTTAGCGTTTTG
>CAYZQG010000059.1:0-9133 GCA_964480685.1 uncultured Lentimicrobiaceae bacterium | reverse complement strand
AAATATTAAATTTCCATTTATGATATTCAAGCCATTTATATTTTTCTTTGGATTCCATTGAGGAATAATCTTTATTGGAAAATAAAGAATATGGAGGTGTTAATTGAATGGAGAACAACAATTCAGAACCGTTTTTGGGGTAAATTACTGCATCTAACGAATTCCTATTTAAAACAAAATTATAACTCAATCCATGTGAATAACCATCGGTAAAAATAAAATAGGGCCAATTATTTACATCATAATATTGATACGAAATAAAATTCGACATCGTAAAATAGTCGTCGGGTAGTTTTAAACGATTGGATAATCCTATGGAAGCATTGGTGATTTTAATTCGTTGGTAATCTTCACTGGTTTCGGATAGTCCATTCGAATAGTTGGTATGTGAAAACGACACCGTAAATGCATTCGGTTTTTTACCCCCTAACCAAGGTTCGGTAAAGGAAAATCCATATTGTCGATAATATGTATTGGCATAAATTTTAAATGAAAGTTTTTGTCCGTCTCCACTGGGGATAGGTGCCCAAGCGTCTTTTTTAAATATTTTTCTAAACGAGAAATTATTAAATGATACGCCGACACTGGCAATAAATTGATTACTTCCCCATCCTACCGATAATTCCAATTGGTCGGAAGAAGTTTCTTCTACTACATATTCCAAATCAACAGTTCCGTCGGCTTCGTTAGCTTTAGGAATAACATTCATTTTTTCTTGGTCAAAATATCCTAGTTGGAGCAATTGACGTTGAGAGCGAATAATATCGGAACGACTGAATTTTTGTCCCGGCATAGTATTTAATTCTCTTAAGATAACTTCATCGCCTGTCCGTGTATTGCCCGATACCGTAACTTTGTTAATAGTAGCTTGATTTTTTTCGACTATACGTATTTCAATATCCACCGAATCGCCTTCAATTACTTTTTCAATCGGAATGGCATTAAAAAACAGATAGCCGTCGTCAAGGTATAATGTACTAACATCCAACCCTTCGGGATTCATGCTTAAATTTCTTTCTAATAAAACCGTATTATAAACATCCCCTTTGTTTACGTTCAACACTTTTCCTAATATATCGGATGAAAATTTTGTATTTCCCACCCATGATATATTTCTAAAATAATATTTTTGTCCTTCGTTGACGTATATATCAATATTAAGTTCTTTATTTGTATTTAAATAAACCGTATCTTTGGTAATATACGCATCACGATAGCCTAATTCATTGTATTTATTAATGATACTTTCTTTATCCGATGCAAATTCATCTTCTTTAAATTTAGATGCTTTAAATCGTATACGTACTCTGGGTTGATAAAAATCTAATAAAATTTTGGCAAGATCTTTATTTTTATATTTTTGATGATGTTTAAAAAAATCAACAATAGCCGTATCAACTTTATTAAAGGGACGGAAAATAAATTTAGCTTTAGTATTTGCCATAGAGGCGTGCAATTTAGACGATTCGACTTTGTTGGCACCATAAAAAGTAATTTCATTAATGCGAGTTTTCTTGCCTTTATTTACGTTAATGGTTAATGTTACAAGGTTTTTGTTGACGCTATCTTTTTCTTCCGCTATATTTACGGTAGCAAAATAATATCCTTTATCGACATAATAATCTTTTATTATATTTTTTACTACCGATTTTAAATTTTCATTAACAACCTTTCCTTGTGACAAACTGATTTTATCATCAAATTCATCAATATCGGATTTACGTACTCCTTTATAAACAAAGCCAATTAAGCGGGGGACTTCTTCTAAATAGATGTCCAGGAAAATTATTTTCCCTTCAATTTTAGTGGCAGTAATTCGGATATTATCTTCATAAAGTCCCATTTTGGATAGCCGTTCTATAGTTTTGGATATTTGATCGCCCGGAATTTTAATTTTATCTCCCACAGCAAAGTTTAAACTTCGTACATCACAGATAGTATTTCCGCTAAAAGTAATACCTCCAATCTCATATTCAACAGGATTGAGATAATTTAATGAAATATTTATTTCTTTTTGTAAATTAACTTGAGAAAATCCATTTACAGCCAAAAAAAGGAAGAGGAATAAAAACAAATGGAGTTTAGCTATACGCATAAATTAAATTTATCTGTCAATGTGTTATAATTTTTACCTTTAAACAACGCTTATCGGGTATATTTATTTTAAATTATTTGTAATTTGTTCATTTGTTTTTCCAAACCGTCGAATACGATGTTGAAACGTATAAATTGCTTTTATAAGTTCTTGACGGGAAAAATCGGGCCATAACACATCGGTAAAATACAATTCGGTATATGCCATTTGCCATAATAAATAATTGCTTAATCTATACTCACTACTGGTACGAATCAATAAATCCGGATCAGGAATTTGCAATTGAGTTGTTTGTAAATGTTCAGCAAAAGTATTTTCATCTATATCACAAATATTCAAATTATTATTTTTAACTTTTTCAGCTATTAATTGTGTTGCCCGACATATTTCCCACCGAGAACCATAACTGAGAGCAATTACAAAAGTAAGGGCTGTATTATTTTTTGTTTTATCAATTAATTTTTGCAGTTCAAGTTGACAATCTAAACTTAGCATATCAATATCCCCTATTGCTTTAACTTGAACATTGTTCTTATGTAAATTATCCATTTCATTATGACAAGCACTTACAAAAAGCGACATCAATGCGTTTACTTCTTGTGGGTTGCGTTTCCAATTTTCGGTTGAGAAAGCATAAATTGTAAGATAACGTATACCTATTTCTACGCAAGATTCAATGGTTCTTCGTACAGATTCTACTCCTTGGTGATGACCATAAATGCGGTCTTTCCCTTGTTTTTGAGCCCAACGACCGTTTCCATCCATAATCACAGCGATATGAGTGGGAAGGACATTTTGTTTAATATCATTAATTGATAACATAATATAATTAATGAGGATCTATTATCTTCGTTTGTAACTCATACGTGATGAATTGGTTCCCAAAGCAGAACATCCTTTTTTATACAGAAGTTTGAAAGTAAAAGTAGCAACGGCATACGAATACCAATCTTTAGTTTGAGCATTTCCTCTTGCCGTACCGGCAGTATGTTTACTATGAGTATCTACGGGATCAGCTAATTCGGCTACGATAGGATGTCTAAAAATTTGCAAAACACTATCAGCAATATAGGTTGTGCTAACATCATCTAAATAATCGGTAAAAGTCATACGCATTCCCCATTCAAGACCTATAGAATAATACGTTAGAAAATTATATTTAACGCCTAAACCGAAAGGGATACTTAAACCAATTAAAGAGTATCTTTCTTTGTCGTATCCGGGTTGATTAAGTCCCTGACCCTCTGTGCCAAGCATTTGAAGGTCATACCATTTTCCATCGGAAGCTTTTGCCTGTGGATTAAATGAAAATATTCCGATGCCTGCAAAAACATAAGGAGCAAAGGGATTTTTCCCTTCAATATTATACAATCGCATGAAATTCAACTCTAATTGAGCCGACACTTCGGAAATGGGTGAAACAAAACTTAAATTACGTGCTTTGGCATCATCCGTTTTACCGAATTTGGCATCGCTTGCTCCAATACTTCCAAACAAAACTGTGGATTTAAATGCTAATAAGGGATTGATGTTATAGCGATAAATTACTCCACCGGCAGGTTTTGATCCTTTAAAAACACCGGATGGATTAATATCTCCTAAATAAAAGGAGACACCTCCACATAATCCAATTTCAGATACTTGCGAAAAAGAAATACCTAAAAAGAAAAGGAATAAACATGTTAATAGATACCTTGTTTTCATTACAAACATTTTTTTTGCAAAGGTAATGTTTTTTTTATTATTTATGTAATTTCCGTTTAAAATTAACAAAAACAATAATAGAACACTGTTTTATAATTATTTAATTAAATAAACAATAAATAGATTCTATCTTAATTCGACAATTTTTCCCTTTTAAATGAAAAGTAAAAAAAGCATTTTAGAATAAAAATATTATCTTTTTATTAGTAATTATCAATTTGAGCTCTTTGTAGTTTATCGGAATAATCGAAGTAAACGGTTTTCCATTCGGTAAAGATATCGAAAGCAGTCCACCCACCTTCACGATGACCGTTTCCTGTACCTTTTACGCCACCGAAAGGCATGTGGGCTTCGGCACCGATAGTAGGAGCATTGATATAACAAATTCCGGTTTGAATTTCACGAGCAGCAACCCAAGCGCGATTAACATCTTTTGTGTAAATCGAACCGGAGAGACCGTATTCGCAATGATTGTGTAGAAAGAGGGCATGTTCAAACGAATCGGCTTTAGCAACGCATAAAACAGGTCCGAATATTTCTTCATTAAAAATGGTATGTTTTTCGGTTACATCGGCAATAATAGTCGGTTCAAAGAAACAACCTTGTTCCAATTCTTTTTGGGTACATTTTTTTCCTCCAGTTACTAAACGTCCACCTTCGTTTAAAGCTACTTTAACAATGCGTTCGCAGTTTTCGAGCGATTTCTTGTGAATAACGGGGCCCATATCAGTACCGGCAACTAATCCATCACCGATTTTCAATTTTTCGGCACGTTCTTTAAGCATCAATAAGAATTTATCATAAACATCTTTATGAACAATCAAGCGAGAAGTAGCTGTACAACGTTGACCTGTTGTTCCAAAGGCACCCCATAAAGCTCCTTCAATGGCTAATTCCAAGTTAGCATCTTCCATAACGATTTGACCGTTTTTCCCACCCATTTCCAACGAAACGCGTTTATTGGTTCTTCCGCAAACTTCTGCAATTTTACAACCTATATCGGTTGAACCTGTAAAACCAATTACTTTTACATCGGGGTGATGAACAATCATATCGCCCATGCTTCCGGTTCCGAGTAATACATTGAAAACGCCTTTCGGGAAGCCGGCTTCTTCCATAATTTCGGCAAAAATCACCCCCGAATGAGGGGCATCTTTTGAAGGTTTAAATACAACCGTATTTCCGGAGGCAATAGCAGGTAATATTTTCCATGACGGTACCGCAATAGGAAAATTCCAAGCAGTAATAACGCCTACCACACCAATGGGCATACGGAAAGAAAGATTCATTTTGCTTTCCATTTCACTTGGAACCGTATGACCAAACAAACGACGGGTTTCTGAAGCAGCATAATAAGCTGTATCAATGGCTTCTTGTACATCGCCTTCTGTTTCAAAGGTAGGCTTTCCCATTTCACGTGTCATGATACAGGCTAATTCTTTTTTTCTTCTATTGAAAATATCTCCTGCTTTTCGTAACATATCTCCTCGTTTGGGAGCAGGTACCAAACGCCAATATTCGAAAGCTGCTTTAGCTGCCGCAACAGCATTATTAACATCCTCATCTCCCGACAACGGAAAAGTCCCAATAATATCCTCTTGATTGGCAGGATTTATATTGTTAAATGTTTTTCCTGAGACGGCTTCAACCCATTGACCGTTGATATAATTTTTAAATTTTTCCATACGTATAATGTATTTTATTATTGATTTTTATTTCCTTCTTGTGTAAAAAAATGTTTTGCTAAAAAGCTTTTTAGTTCTTCCGAACTTACATCTTTTTGTATTTTGCCTTCATAACAATAGGATATATATCCGGTTTGTTCCGAAACAACAATGGCAATACAATCAGTATTTTCAGAAATTCCAATGGCAGCTCTGTGCCGTAAGCCTAAATTGGTTGGGATATTGCTTCGTTGGGTTACTGGCAGAATGCAGCGAGCCGCAACCATTGTTCTTTTAGTAATAATTAACGCTCCATCGTGTAAGGGGGTGTTTTTAAAAAAAATCGTTTCAATTAATTCTCGTGAAGTTTTTGAGTTAATTATTTCACCGGTTTGAACATATTCATCCAATAAATTATCTTTTGTAATTACAATTAAAGCTCCTGTCAAGGTAGATGACATACGTGAACAAGCTTTGACAATAGTATTAATTTGAGGATATTCTTCGGTTTTATTTCTTTCTTTCCATATTGAAATATTTGCCTTTTTTAGTGGGTTTTTACTTCCGACAAATAATAAAAATTTGCGTATTTCAGGTTGAAATACCACAATTAATGCAATGACACCTACACTTAAAAATTGCCCAAAAATTTCAGAAAGCAAGTCCATTTTAAACAAAACTACTACTTTCCATAAAATATAAAATACTAATAAACCCAAAAATATATTGAGTGCTGCAGTCCCTTTTACTAATCTATAAAGTTGATAGAAAAGCAATCCAACTAGAATAATATCCAGTATATCAATAATTCCAAACTTTACAAAACTAAAAAACAGCAGCATTTATTATTTTTTTCGGGGTTTATATTTTGATTCTTTCAGTATTTTTTGCGCATCTTTTTCATTCATTAAATCTGTAATTTTTGTATCGGGATTGTTTTTCACCCACGACCTGCAAATTTGCCACCCTATCCACGCTCCTATTTGTCCGGGTGAATTATTCCCAAAGTAAGCTGTAAAAGGAGCATCATATACAAATTTAATTAACAATTTATTATCACTTGAATACAGGTAATTTTTTTCGATTAAAAAGGTCCAAATGTCCGATTCGTTTTCTTGAGCCCATTGTAATTTTTTTAAAGTATATCCTGAAATAATTGTATCGGACAATTCGGGTAAGGCGATTTCGGCAAACATCCAACGTTTTCCTTCAATAATCATTTCTTCCAATAAAGAATTGGTGTTGCGATTAAATTGCATGTATTTATAAGACATGGTTTTCATACAATCACTTAAGATATATTCTTTTGAAAATCTACGAATAATAAATTGCGGCACTTGCGGTCCTAATTTTTTATAATAATAATAATCGGAGCCTAAATACATGTCTAATGCTATTACCAATACCGAATCTTCATAAATAATAGGCATATCATAATTAAGTCCTAAAATTGCCGTATATATTTTAGGAATTTTTGTATCGGGAAAATGATATTTAATTAAAGATAAAGCATTTGAAAAATCATCTTCCAAAAAAGACAAATCAGGGTATTGTTTTTTAACGGCTTTATATAAATCTTGGTGAACGTTGTAATTCAAAAAACTTTTTAACTGTTTCATGTTTTCCGGTGTAGAAGGATTGTCTCCTAAAAAAAAGGCATAATCGCTTTTGAGTTTATTTAATTCATCCGGCATATTAGTTTGATTCATTGAAAACAAAGCTTGTTCGTAGCGAAATATGTTAATATTCAATTTTTCTTTAATGTTATTTACTTCCTTCTTATCAATTTTAGGTAAGGGTTTGTTGTTTTTGTTTCGACACGAAATAAACGCAATTACTAAAAAACTTATTATTAATATATATAATGTATTCTTCATTTTTATTCTTTTATTATAATGGCTTTACATCGAAATCCCAATAAATAAGATGCACCTGTTGCATCATCAAACAACAAAGTATCGCCTTCAGTTCCAATTAAAATAACATTAGGATTAGATGTGTATTCCTGGACATTATATCCAATTCCATTAAGTGTTTTCTTTTTCGGATTAATGGGTAAAATGGAGGATGATATATTTTTACTCTGTTTTTGTTTTTTAAAAGCAGCCTGAAAATCATATACATCGGGCAATAGATACATAACTTTCCCGGCTTTAAATTTTTCATTAACCCTATCGGTTCGCCATTTACAATAATTCATTGCTTGCACATAGGAAATTCCTACTATGGGATAATGCCTGTATTTTGGGTGTTGAAAATAGCGTACGGCTCCATATAATTTTTCGCAAATTACCGAATCGGGCAAAGCAGCTTTAAATTCATCAGAATTTTCACCTTTAGTTTCTTTAATCCAATTTAAATATTCAAGCCAACCTAAAACGGTTACTTCCGAAACATCCATATAGGTTCTTGAACTTCTATCCAACAATGTGGTACCAGGAGGAACAATATAGCTTGCAAATCCTTCCGAACTGCCTACGAACATACCCCCTATGAATAGAATAAGAAATCTAATTATCAAACTTTTAACCATATTTTATTAAAAATAATGTATTATAAAAAAAAGGTATGCAAAAATACATTAATTTCTCATATTCTTAAAATAAAAAATTGATTATCTTTGCATAATTTTTTATCTACTATTAAACGTCATGAAAAGTATCACTAATTATAAATCTATCATTATGATAGCATGTTCTGTGTTTATCCTTTCTGGTTGTGAAGAATATGAAACTATAACAAAATCCTTCCAAACGGATTCATTTCAGAGCATTACTAATAATACATTTGCCAATGTTCACCTTACACAATCAAGTAGTCAAACTATCGAAATAACAGCACCTGCAAATATCTTAAAAAACATCCGTCTTGAAGTTGAAGATAACACCTTAACCATTGATAATCGCCGACTTTTCGATTATTCAATAGGTAAAGTTGACATATATATCAACATTCCAAAATTACAAACATTTAAAATCGAAGGTTCGGGAAATATGGAAATGAAAAATCTTTTTGATTCCTGCTCGAATATAAATCTACAAATAAACGGTTCGGGGAATATTAATGCCTCATTACATAGCAATTCCGAAACAAGTATATCAATAAACGGATCGGGAAACATTTCGATAAACGGATATACAAATAGCGAAAAAATAAAAATTTCCGGGTCGGGAAATGTGAATGCCTTTAATTTTAATTCAAAAACATCTAATACAAGCATTTCAGGAAGTGGAAATTGCAATATATACGTTGATAGTGTATTGAATGCTAACATCAGTGGAAGTGGAAATATAAGGTATAAAGGCACCCCTCAAATAAACACCAACATTTCCGGCTCGGGAAATATATGGGCTACAAACTAAGCCCAGAAACATAAGTCAAAAACACCCTTAAAAGTCAGGAAAACGACATAAAAAAAATACGTTTATTGTGAGTAATTTATTAGAGAAAAATAAAAAAAAGTTTCCAAAAAAAATAGATAGCCATTATGTATAGATTCCAAAAAAAAGGATAAACATAGATTATCAACAAAAAATATTCTATTATTCAATATTTTAACTAAAAAATATTTTTTAAGAAAAAAAGGATAATCAAATAAAAAAAGTTTATACATTTGCAATCCATTTTTAGTCAAAAAGAATAGAGGGAGAAAAGCCACTGTAGCTCAGTT
>CAYZQG010000058.1:0-9220 GCA_964480685.1 uncultured Lentimicrobiaceae bacterium | reverse complement strand
TAAGGTAAATTGTTCCTGAAAAGAAGGGTAAAGTGAAGATATTAATTTTATTTCTCTATCATTGTGAGGTTTTTAACAAGGAAGAGGCAAAAAAATACGAAACACTATTTTATTACATTGAAGATTTTTGTACTTTTGCAATAATTTAAAAATAAGCATGAAAAAAAGAATAGCCATATTGGGTTCGACAGGAAGTATTGGAAAACAAGCTCTTGAACAGATAGAAGCACAATCTTCTTTTTTTGAAATAGAAGTCTTAACGGCTCAAAACAATGCCGATTTGTTGATCGAACAGGCTATAAAATTTCTTCCTAATGCGGTAGTAATCGAAAACGAAAGCTTATATAAAAAGGTAAATGCAGCATTAACGCCGCATGCTATCAAAGTCTTTGCGGGAACTCGTTCGTTAGAGCAAATTGTTGAAATGGATAGCATTGATATGGTTTTAGTTGCTTTAGTAGGATATGCGGGTTTACTTCCTACCTATAATGCCATTCAACATAAAAAAGCGGTTGCTTTAGCGAATAAAGAAACCATGGTTGTGGCAGGCGAAATCATCACCCGGCTAGCATTAGCGAATCACACCCCCATTATTCCGGTTGATTCGGAGCATTCTGCTATATTTCAGTGTTTAAACGGTGAGTATCCGAATAAAGTAGAAAAAATCATATTAACGGCATCGGGGGGACCCTTTTTCGGCATGCACGAAGAGGCATTAACGTCTATTAGGGTAGAGCAGGCTTTAAATCATCCCAATTGGAAAATGGGCAATAAAGTAACCATCGATTCGGCAACGTTGATGAACAAAGGTTTGGAAGTGATTGAAGCAAAATGGCTTTTCGGAATTTCTCACGAACAAATCGAAGTGGTAGTACATCCGCAAAGTATCATACATTCGATGGTACAATTTGAAGACGGTAGCATTAAAGCTCAAATGGGGCTACCCAATATGCGTTTACCGATCATGTATGCCTTGTCGTTTCCGCATCGGCTCAAAAATTCGTTGAAACGCCTTTCATTTAGCGATTATTCGAATTTGTCTTTTTTTACACCGGATAGAAAATTGTTTAAATGTTTAGATATTGCATATCAAGCCATTGAGATAGGGGGGAGCCAGCCATGTGCTATGAATGCCGCCAACGAAATAGCTGTGGAAGCATTTTTAGCCGAAAAAATTCAATTTTTACGCATTCCCAACGTTATAGAAGAAACATTAACACAGATAAAAAACATAACACATCCGTCAATGGATGATTTCATACAGGTAAATAATGAAGCAAGACAAATTGCTCATCAAATAATTAATAAAATATGACAGGTTTAATAATGACAGCTCAATTGATTTTGGGTTTATCGTTTTTAGTGATGATACATGAGTTCGGACATTTTATTGCGGCGCGTATTTTCGGAATTCGAGTAAATAAGTTTTATATCTTTTTCAATCCTAAATTTTCAATTTTTAAGTGTAAGAAAATCAATGGAAAGATGCATTGGAAGTTTTTCTATAAAAATTTGCCCGACACCGAAGTCGTGTTGGATGAAGAGGGAAACCCTTTGTTAGACGAAAAGGGGAAGAAAAAACACAAAAATATTGATATTTCAAAATTAGAGGATTCCGATTGGCGAAAACATCCCGATAACACCGAATATGGATTGGGTTGGTTGCCATTGGGTGGTTATTGTCAGATTGCGGGTATGATAGATGAAACGCAAAGTATAGAAAATCTTGCATCCGAACCACAATCGTGGGAGTTTCGTTCCAAACCGGCATGGCAACGTTTAATTGTTGTATTGGGCGGGGTAACCATCAATTTAATAGTAGGTGTCTTATTATTTGCCATGATTTTGGGATGTTATGAGAAAGCTTATTTACCCAATAAAGCCGTTACCGACGGAATTTATGCCTACGAAGCAGCTCGCAAAGTAGGGTTTGAAACCGGCGATAAAATTATACAGGTTCAAGGCAAGCCGGTCGAACGTTTTCAAGATGCCGTTTCAGCGGAAATGTTCTTCGGTGCTATTGTTACCGTTGACCGACAGGGTAAAAACTTGGATGTTGTCTTGGGAGATGATGCGTATAATTTACTGAAAAACGGCAATGATTTTATTAAACCGTCCAATTTTGCGTTTAAAATAGATACTGTTCTCAAAGGGAACAGGGCAGAACAAGCCGGCATTCTGAAAGGTGATAAAATCCTTGCTATCAATGATACGATTGCCGTTTCAAGTTGGGGATATTTTGAAGAAAATCTACAAAAATATCCCAATCAAAAAGTTGCATTAACGCTATTAAGAGGACAAGATACCATGAGAAAAACGCTTATGATTGACTCAAACGGAAAATGCGGAGTCGGGATTATCAATTCTCCTTATACCTATCAACCTTATAATATCGGACAAATAGTTAAATACGGTTTGAAAGATGCTATAAGTATGCTATCCTTAAATATTAAAGGATTAGGAAAAGTGATCAGTGGAAAGGAAAAAGCAAGAGAATCGGTTTCAGGTCCTATCGGCATTGCTAAAATTTACGGAGGAGAATTTATAGGAGCTAAATTCTGGTATATTACCGGTATTTTGTCGTTGATATTAGCATTTATGAATGTATTGCCTATTCCGGGTTTGGATGGGGGATATGTGTTATTTACATTAATAGAAATGATTATCGGTAGGAAATTACCCGATAAATTTATGGAATATGCATTAACCATCGGTTGGGTTTTATTGATGGCATTGATGATATTTGTTTTTGGAAACGATATATTTAAATTATTTAGATAAAATGAATCATTCGGATGTTTTACGTACGGAAAATATTTTTAAAAAATACCACAATCGCATGGTAGTGAACGATGTTTCAATTCAGGTAAAACAAGGCGAAATTGTGGGTTTGTTAGGTCCAAATGGTGCCGGAAAAACAACGTCATTTTATATGATAGTAGGTTTAATTAAGCCGTTATCAGGGAAAATATTCCTTAACAATAAGGATATTACACACGAGCCGATGTATAAACGTGCTCGACTTGGAATCGGATATTTAGCGCAAGAAGCCTCTGTTTTTCGGCAAATGTCGGTAGAAGACAACCTAAAAGCGGTGTTACAATTCAGTAAATTTTCGCGTAGAGTGCAACGAGAGAAACTCGAAAGTTTATTGGAAGAATTCGGGTTGCAAAAAATACGCACAAGCAAAGGGATTCAATTGTCGGGAGGAGAACGAAGACGAACCGAAATAGCTCGTTCGTTAGCAACCGATCCGAAATTTATTCTCTTGGATGAACCCTTTGCAGGGGTAGACCCTATTGCTGTTGAAGATATTCAAGCTATAGTACAGAAATTAAAAACCAAGAACATCGGTATTCTTATCACTGACCACAACGTCCACGAAACCTTAGCCATTACCAATCAAGCGTATCTTTTACTTGAAGGAAAAGTTTTTAAATCGGGTACTCCCGAAGAATTGGCAAACGATGAAATGGTACGAAAAGTTTATCTCGGTAAGAATTTCGAGTTACGATAATTAAATATTACTATCTAATAATATACGTAATGATAATGGTTTAGCCATTATTTCAAGCATTTTCTCTTGTTTCAAATAATTGCCGTCAATATGAACGGGCATTAATTGGTTATCTGCCGTTCGGATTGAAAATTGTTTTAATTTATATATCTTTACATAGCTTTTAATCTTATTTAAATTACCGCTTAATAAAAACATAACCAAAAAAGGAATGGAAAGAAGAAACGGTTTCTTAATAAAACAAACGTTTATATAACCGTCTTGCACCGAAGATTCGGGCGAAATCCGAACATTGAAACCCCATTGAGAAGAATTGGCAAAACAAACTAAAAATGCTTTGCGGGAAATAATTTTAGTATCCTCTTCAATAATATAATGGATAGATTGGTAGGTTAAAATGTATTTTAAAATCAATTTAAAATACGACAGAAAGCCTCTTTTTTGTTGTAGAGCAAACATTTTGGCAATAAAGGCATCAAAACCGATACCGGCAATGCTAGCATAAATAAAACCGTTTAAACTAACGGTATCAATGCGTTCAATATGTTCTTTATTAATGATTTCAATGGCTTTTTTTATGTTTATGGGAATATGCAAATGATATGCCAAGCCATTTCCGGAACCAACGGGAATGATGCCTAAAATACACGGAGAATCAACAATGGCACTTACAATTTCGTTTATCGTGCCGTCACCGCCAACAGCAATAATACTATCCGTATGTTCCAGGAGAGCTTGTTTAGCTAATTCAGTGGCATGATGTTGGTGTGTAGTATAGGCTAATTGATAATCGTATCTTTGCGTATCAAGATGCAACTTTATTTGATTTTCAATTTTTTTATTTCTGCTTGTTCCGGCAATCGGATTGATGATAAATAAAATCTTCTTTTTTTCCATATTCTGTTTGTATATTACACTTTTTCTCCGATGCAAAAGTATAAATTTTATGTGTATAAAATGTTTTTATTTTTTTTTTAAAGAAAAACTTCTTGATGTAAATATTTTTTATACATTTGCACTCCGAAATTCAATCAAGTAATAACATAGAAAAGAGGTATAATTTTATGATCGTTGTTCCGATTAAAGAAGGTGAAAACGTGGATAAAGCGTTAAAGAAATTGAAAAGAAAGTTTGAAAAAACAGGTGTAGTTAAAGAGTTACGTGAACGCCAAAAATTCACCAAAAAGTCTGTAAAAAGACGAGAACAAATAAAAAAAGCAGTTTATATTCAACAACTGCGAGAACAAAAAGAAGAATAATTTTTAAAAGAATTATTGTTTTGTATGTAAAAAAGTGATACTTTTGAAAAAAGGTAGCCTTTTTTTTTATGGACTGGATTAACGAATTTATAAGCTATATTACCACCGAAAAACGCTTTTCCGCAAATACCTGCAAAGCGTATCAAATTGATTTAAATCAATATCTTACATTTATTGAGAGCGAAGTAAACCTAACTTCTTTCAAGGAAGTTGGTTTTCAGGAAATTCGCAGTTGGATATTTTGTTTAATGGAAAATGGTGAAACATCACGCAGTGTAAACCGAAAAATTTCCACTTTAAAAACATTCTATAAATTTCTATTAAGAAATAATTATTTACAAACCAATCCCATGGATAAAGTAGTGGCTCCCAAACAATCGAAACGTCTTCCTTCGTTTGTAGACGAAAGTGACATGAACACACTCTTTACATCCATTGAATTTCCCGATTCCTTTGAAGGTGTTCGCGACCAAACCATTATCGAAACTTTCTATGCCTTGGGCATTCGTTTAAGCGAATTGATTAATCTTACCTACCAAGATATAGATTTTTATAATCGTACGGTTAAAGTGTTGGGAAAAAGAAATAAAGAACGAATCATACCTTTCGGCCCTCATTTGGAAAGTTGCTTGAAAAATTATTATAGGATGTATGAAAATAATTTCGGAAAACTTCAACAAAATACTTTCATTTTTGTTACTAAGAATGGAAGTAAGGTATATCCTGTATTAATTTATAGAATTGTACATAAATATATAGAAATGGTATCGACCATAGAACAAAAAAGTCCGCACGTAATCCGACATACATTTGCAACGCATTTGCTCAATCAAGGAGCCGATTTAAATGCTATAAAAGAATTATTGGGGCATTCAAGTCTGGCAGCCACACAAGTATACACACATACATCCATTGGAAAATTAAAAGAAATTTATAATAACGCCCATCCACGGGCATAAAAAGGAGGTCATTATGAATATTTACATTAAATCGGTACATTTTAAAGCCGACAAAAATTTAGAAGAGTATATCAGTAAGAAATTGCAAAAAGTAGGAAAGCTCCACGAAGGAATTATTCGGAGTGATGTAACCTTGAAATTGGACAATGTAGATACACCGGAAAATAAAATTGCGGAAATCAGATTGAAAATTCAAGGGAATGACCTATTGGCAAGTAAACAATGCAAAACATTTGAAGAAGCAACCAGCCTCGCCGTTGAAGCCATTCAGAAACAATTGGATAAAACAAAAGAAAAAAATTCAAACCATAAGCTCAAAGAAAAAATCAGTTTTGATGATATTTTATAAATAAATGAAACGGAAAAAGAGGCTTACAATGAGCCTCTTTTTTTTTTATGGATAATCATGATTTTTATTAAAAAAAATAGTATTTTTGCGAAAAAATTAAAACATTAAACGATGAATTGGAATAAAATTAAAGAAAAGAAACGGAAAATTTTACGAGTATTTTTCGGATTATTCAGTTTTTCGGCTGTTATGTTTGTCTTTCAAGCATGTTATGGCATAGAACAGGATGGAATGTATGATGTTTTCTTTGAGGGCGTAGTCTTGTCGAAATCCCACATCACACCCATTCAAGGAATAAAGGTTTCTATTTTAGGCACTGATAATTATACCATTACCGATACTAATGGTTGTTATTCTTTCTATGGTGAAAGTGCAACACATTATACCCTGCGATTTGAAGACACGGATACGCGGACAAACGGAAATTATCGTACCTTAGACACCACTCTAAATACCAGTGCCGAAATTGACAATATTAAGTTACATATTGCTTTAGAAGAAGTAAACTAAATGAATGTATTTAAGAGATTTATACAAATGCAGTTTCGTAAAAACGAAACCGCATTACATCCTTTAACCTATTTATTTTGGGAATGTACACGACGTTGTAATTTAGCTTGTTTGCATTGCGGTTCGGACTGTCTTGCCGAAAGTTCGATATCGGATATGCCTTTTGATGATTTTTTAAAAGCTATTCTACCTTTAAAAAACAATCTTAAACCCGATTCCATTACAGTAGCAATTACCGGAGGAGAACCCTTGTTACGTTCCGATCTTTGTGATTGCGGATTGAGTTTACGGAAAAACGGTTTTCGTTGGGGAATAGTTACCAATGGATATGCTTATAATCAAGACATTCACCAAAAATTACTCTCAGCCGGAATGGGATCCATTACCTTAAGCCTTGATGGATTGGAAGCAACTCATAATTGGTTGCGAAATAATTCGAAAAGCTTTCAAAAAGCCATACAAGCACTAGATTTAATAACGACATCCAAACGTTTGAATTACGATGTTGTAACCTGTGTCCATAAAAAAAATCTACCCGAATTGGAGCAAATCAAACAATTGTTAATCAGGCATAAAGTAAAAGCATGGCGACTTTTTACCATTGCACCCATAGGTAGAGCCGCTCACCAAGCCGAATTATCGTTAAACGGTATTGAAATCAAAGAATTAATGGATTTTATCACCCAAGCACGTAAGGAAACCCAACTATCCGTTACCTTCAGTTGTGAAGCCTATATGGGAGAATATGAGCATAAAATAAGAAATACTTTCTTCTTTTGCCGAGCCGGAATCAATATTGCTTCGGTGTTAATTGATGGCAGTATTTCAGCCTGCCCGAATATTAATCGAAGTTTTGTACAAGGAAATATCTACCGAGACGATTTTTGGACTGTTTGGGAAAATAAATTTGAAAGAATGCGAAATCGTTCATGGTCTAAAATAGGTCTTTGTCAATCGTGTAAGGCATATTCCTATTGCCAAGGAGGTGCCATGCATCTTTGGGATGAACAACAGGATACGATAAAGACATGTTTATATCAAACTATGCAAAATAGGTAAAATTATTGTATTACAGTAAAATATAAATTAATCAAAAGCTAATGGATACATTCTTTATAAAATAAAGCATAAATTTTCAGTAAAATATTGATTTTTATAAAATTAATGTATACCTTTGCAGTCCGTTTCAAAAAAGGCTCTTTGGAATGGCTTATGACGATAACCTTATATTTATTAACAATTTAGCGTGTGTTTATAGACACACAAAATACTTTGACAATGGCAGAAGAAATAAAAAATGCTGAAAACATTGAAAACAACGAAGAAAAACTGGAACAAAATGAAGTAGAAATTCCACAAGAAGTAGGTACGGAAATTTCGCAAGAAATTGAAGTTGAAAATCCGATTTTGGAAGAAGAACCTAAAATGGAAGAAGTTTCTGAAATCGAAGAAGTTCCTGTGAAAAAAGAAGTTAAAAAAAATCACAACCCTTATCCGGTTCAAAGTTTGGAAGATTTTAATTGGGAAGAGATAGGAAAAGATCAACAAATCTATTCTCAAACAGAACAAAAACATTTGGAAGAACTTTACAGTCAAACGTTCAAATCCATTATAGAACAAGAAGTTGTTGATGGAATTATCGTTGCAATCACCCCAAGAGAAATTGTAGTAAACATAGGTTACAAATCCGATGGTGTTATTCCGGCGAATGAATTACGACATAATCCGAATTTAAAAATCGGTGATGTTATTGAAGTTTATGTTGAAAATCAAGAAGATGCAACCGGTCAGTTAGTATTATCACACAAAAAAGCTCGTTTATTGAAATCATGGAAACGCGTTAATCAAGCCTTTGATGACGGTGAAGTGATTAATGGATATATTAAATCCAAAACAAAAGGCGGACTGATAGTAGATGTATTCGGAATCGAAGCATTCTTACCCGGTTCTCAAATAGATGTTAAACCTATTCGCGATTATGATATTTTCGTAGATAAAACGATGGAATTCAAAATTGTGAAAATAAATCAAGAATTTAAAAACGTTGTTGTTTCTCATAAAGCACTTATTGAACTTGAAATGGAAGCTCAACGTGCCGAAATTATTTCCGGTCTTGAAAAAGGTCAAGTATTGGAAGGTGTGGTTAAAAACATCACCAATTACGGTGCATTCATTGACTTAAATGGTGTTGACGGTTTGATTCACATTACCGATTTGGCTTGGGGACGTATCAACCATCCGGAAGAAGTGATTCAATTAGACCAAAAAATCAATGTGGTTATCTTAGATTTTGACAAAGAAAAGAAACGTATTGCATTAGGTTTGAAACAACTTACACCTCATCCATGGGATTCGTTACATCAAGATTTAAAAGTAGGCGATAAAGTAAGCGGTAAAGTTGTAGTTGTTGCCGATTACGGTGCATTCATCGAAATTCATCCGGGTGTTGAAGGATTATTACACGTTTCGGAAATGTCGTGGTCGCAACATTTACGCACTGCTCACGATTTCTTAAATGTAGGCGATACCATCGAAGCTGCCGTATTAACACTTGATCGCGATGAACGTAAAATGTCGTTGGGTATTAAACAATTAATTCCCGATCCATGGAATAATATCACCGATA